>CANPET010000119.1 GCA_947573465.1 uncultured Eubacterium sp. | reverse complement strand
CGGATAACTATACGGGAAGATTGGATTTATACTTTGGATTAGGGAAAAATCATTTTGCAGGGGAACAATTAGATTCTGGTACTACAGTGAATATTAAGGTTTCAGATATGAGTTTTGTGACAACAAAGAAAATTGTTACAGAAATACCTACAACAGCTACAGATATTAAACCGGGAACGACGACAGAAGCAAAGCCTACTACAGAAGCAAAACTGACTACGGTTTACAAAAACGCTAATCTTGGAAAAGTTAAAATTAAACAGGCAAAAAGAAGTAAGAATAATAAAAAGATAAAGCTTACCTTTAGGAAAGTAAAGGGTGCAGATTTATATCAGATAAAGTATGCAACAAATAGTAAATTTAAAAAGGCGAAAATCAAGAAAACGTATTACTTGAAGAATACATTGTCCAAGTTAAAGGCAAAAAAGATATATTTTATTAAAGTTAGAGCTGTCAGGTATAATGATGATGGAACAACCTCTTATGGTAAGTGGAGTAGCAGGAAAAAAGTAAAAGTGAAAAAGAAATAGTAAGAAATAAAAAGTGCTGTTCTAACAGGTTAAGCAGTTAGTAGACAGCACTTTTTTCAATTAGATTGCTTTATATCCACATTCGAATTTAGCCTTTGCATCCTGCATTTTTTTGGACTCAGCAGCAGGAGTTGGATAGTATCCCATTGTATGCATCTGATTGAATACATCAACCTGAATCTCATGTTCTTTCTGAAGTAAATCCATCATTGTACAACGAAGATTTTCATGAACACATTCGTTCGCACTTAAATTATATAGATTTGTAGCATTCTTTTCTGTATTGAGAGCATCTCCTAAAATTTCTTTCTCTGTATAAATCTCTTCCATAATGACCTCCATATTAATTTAAATAAGAATAGATTGCATTGAAATGTCCTTGGTGTTTGTCGGCGATATCAAGCATCTGCTGTTTTACTGTTTCGTCCTGACTGTGGTTTGCCAGCATTTTAAATTTTTTTACTAACAATTCTTCTTCGTTTAATAAATCCTGAACTACTGAAAGTTCTTTTTCTGATAATTCCATATTTGTCCCTCCTTGTGTTCTTAAAAAGCAATCGCTTTAAAATAATTTACATAAATATTGTTGTCTTATCTATAAAATCCATACCATCCAAATATTGGAAAAATTCTTGCTTTTTGTTTTAGTATCGAAAACAATATGTTAGAATATTATAAAAGAAGATGATATAAAAAGATATTTGAAATATGAAATGGAAAGGAGATTGATGCATTAAAAGATGCATTGTGATAGGAATTATGACATTACAAATAGCAGAAGGAATATTGATTCCTTTTCTTGGGACGACGTTAGGTTCAGCCTGTGTGCTGATTATGAAAAATAATTTAAATAGTAAACTGAGAAAAGCATTGACAGGATTTGCATCAGGCGTGATGGTTGCAGCATCCATCTGGAGCTTGATTATTCCGGCAATAGAGCAGTCATCAGGTATGGGAAAATTTTCGTTTTTGCCTGCTTTTATTGGCTTTTGGTGTGGAATTTTATTTTTGCTGCTTTTAGACAAGGTGGTTCCACATTTGCATTTGGATAGTGAAGAATCAGAGGGTCCCAAAGTACAATTAAAAAAAACGACAATGCTTGTCTTTGCCGTAACGCTACATAATATTCCGGAAGGAATGGCAGTAGGTGTGGTGTTTGCAGGAGTTATTTCAGGAAATAGTGGCATCAGCATAATGGGAGCTATGGTGCTTGCAATAGGAATTGCTATTCAGAATTTTCCGGAAGGTGCTATTATATCGATGCCTCTTAAGGCAGAGGGAGTTGGAAAAGGCAGAGCATTTTTGTATGGCACATTATCCGGAGCAGTAGAACCGGTAGCCGCATTGATTACAGTAATGGCATCTGGATTTATTGTGCCGGCATTACCATATCTGTTAAGTTTTGCGGCAGGTGCAATGTTGTATGTGGTGGTAGAAGAATTAATACCGGAGATGTCTGAAGGAAAACATTCTAATGTGGGAACAGTGCTTTTTGCATTTGGCTTTACGATTATGATGATGTTAGATGTAGCGCTGGGATAATATTTGATAAGAACATGAAAATAGGCAGAGGATTATGAAAATTAAAAAGTTCATTTCTGTGAACTGCAATTTTCATAATCCTCTGCCTACTATAATTTTTAAAATTTATCCTTCTACTAATTCTTTATTGGATAAATATAAAATCACATCTTTTCTTGTAATAATTCCGATAAAAACATTGTTGTCATCAACGACAGGAACAAAGTTCTGATTTGTGATTTTATCAACAAGACCATCCATAGAAATAGAAATGTTCACGGCTTCATTATCACGCCGTCTTTCTACATCCATTACCGATAATTTTTCCATCTTTCTCAAACTAGGAAAACCACGGCTTTTTAGGTACCAAAGCATATCTCCCTCTGTTACGGTTCCTATGTATTTTCCATCTTGTGTAAGAATGGGAATGGCTGAATAACCACGATGCTCCATTTTTTCCAGTGCCTGACGAAGAGTATCATCATCATCTATATGTGCCACATTTTCTTTTGGTGTTAAAAAAAATAAAATATTCATATAATGTTTCCTCCGATAGTTTTGTTTCATACCGAACATAATCATATCAGAAAATTAAGGTTTAATCTACAGATTACACAAAAAGTTAACAAATAAAATGTAACTATTCAGCCATCAGCTCGAAAATCCTTTGGATTTTGGAGCTGTGGTTGTTCACCATATGATATCGAAAATAAATAATAAATAGCCTGCAAGCAGTATTTTATTATTTATTTTTGATATCGCATGGCTGAATTATTAACAAATATATAACACAAAAGAAAGGATATATGTATAATAGAGATAAGAAGTAAAATGATTGGACGTTATTGATAGAAGTAAATGAATATAAGATTTTAGAAAGTGGAGAAGGTATGCTGTCAGAAAGAGGGTTACAGATTATAGAAAAGTTAATAGATAATAATCGAACACCGGTTACATCAAAGATGCTGGCGGTTTATTTAGGAGTTTCTGAGAGAAGTGTGAAGACGTACATGAACGAGGTTTCAGATTTCTGCAAGGAGTGGGGAATGAAACTGGAAAGAAAAACCGGAATTGGTTTTGTGGCAGATTTTACAGAGGAACAGATTGCACGTTTCAATAGTTTGAAGCAGAATCAAAATGTAATGATATCACAAAAACAAAGAATGAGTTATATCGTATACATTCTTTTAAGTGGATGGGATAACTATACGCTTTCATTGTTTTCAGAAGAATTGAACGTAAGCAAGAAAATGATTAGTGATGATGTTCATTTAATATCAAAGGAGATAAGAAAATATAACATACATATTAACCGGGTTGCCGGATATGGAATTGTCATAAAAGGAGATGAATTTTCTATACGAAAAGCAATGAGAAGTTATTGTGAATTTCCGATTGGAAATAAAAAAATAAATAAGATTTATGATAATCGTCTTAGTATTGAGGATGAAGAATTATGGGTGAATAATTGGGGACAGGATAATGTTGAAAAGGCAATAGAAATTATACAGTTTATCGAAGAGAAATATAAAGGGGTATATACAGATTATTCCTTTAAAATGCTAGTACAGTATTTGAGCATTCAACTGTTCAGAATAAAAATGGGAAATGTCATAACAGAAGAAATTATTGAAGAAAATAGATTGATTAGTAATCCCGATGTTATAAATGATGTGGAAGAAATGTTGTTGAAAAAAGCACAAGTACAGATAAATTTGTATGAAAAACAATATTTAGATGTACTATTTGCATCAGCGGCTTTACAGACGGATAATGGACTTCATGCAATCATTTTGAGAGAGATAACAGAAAACAACCAGAAAATTTGTGAAGAGATGATGAAGTATCTTTCGGAAATTATTGATATTAATTTATTAGACAATGAGTTATTAATGAAAACGCTGATAGATTTTTTGCCATCATCAATTATTCGGACAAAATATGGTATAGAAGTCAGAAATCCTTTTCTGAAAGATATCAGAGAGATGTATTCGGGGATATTTGCCATATGTTTTACGCTTGGGAAATTTTATGAACAATATAGTGGAAAGATTCCTACGGATCATGAAATTTCGTTTCTTGCTTTGTTTATAGGAGGGGCATTACATAGGAATGAAAAGATTATCAGAGCCGTGTTGATTGGAATGGGTGGGATTGCAGCTACAAGTATTGTGGCAAGAAAAATTGAAAATCAGATAGAGAATGTTAAAATTGCAAAAATTCTTTCTTCAGAAGAAATGATAGATTGGGGCGACGATAAATTTGATATTGTATTATCGATGATGCCAAATGTTGAGAATGACGACAGAATCGTTCATATTTCTCCAATTATCAGTAAGGTGGATGAAAAGAAAATAAGAGATAAATGTTTTGAAGTGTTGTCTCATCCGGAAATGAAGATGAATGGATTTTCAAATATGATTGATGTAAATCATATTATATTCATAAAGGAAAAATCCAGCAAAGAAATGGTATTGAAGTATGCATGTGATATCCTTTATAGAAATGGATTTGTCAAAAAAGAATTTTTTGAGAGTGTGATGAAGCGTGAAAATGTTGAACCAACAGAGTTAGGAAATGGAGTGGCAATACCTCATGGATTGCCGGAGGATGTTTGTGCACCAAAAGTTATGGTAATTAAATTGGGTTATCCTGTGGATTGGGGAAATAAAAAAGTTGATATTATTTTTTTATTGGCATTAAATTTTAATAATGTGGACACAACAAAGGCGTTTTTTCATGATTTTGCGAAAATTCTGGAGTCAAAAAATAATCTGGAAAAAATAAGAAAAGCGGAGACGGTTTTAGAAATTGAGAAGATTTTGAAAGAAAAACTTCATTGGAACGAATAATTTCCAAAAATTGGAGAAACGTTTCAATATAGGAAAAATAACTTATTTGTAAAAAATTGCACTATTCTTAGTGCAATTTTATTTTTTGACATAAATTGAAATATATTTGGTAAGCATATAGAATAAAAGCAACAAAAAAACACAGGATGTAAATAGAATACATTTTTAGATGTGTTTTGTAGGTTTGTAAAATTTATAACAAAATAGGAGGAAAGACAAATGGTAAGTAAAACATTAACAATTAGTAATGCAGAGGGGTTACACATGAGACCGGCAGGAGTTGTCGCAAAGGAGATGGGCAAGTTTGCCTGCAATGTTACAATTGTATTTGGAGAAAAAAGGATTAATGCAAAAAGCCTGATTAACATTATTTCGGCATGCATCAAAAATGGCGCAGAAATAACATTCGAATGTGATGGAGAGGATGAGGAAGCAGCTCTTGCAAAAATTGAGGAACTGGCAAGCCAGAATTTTGGAGAATAAGAGGTGACAGTATGTATAAAGGTATTGCAGGCTCAGAAGGAATTGGAATTGGAAAAGCCGTTTTAATTCAGGAGCATGAAATTCATATTGAAACAAAAACAGTGACTGCACCGGAAGAGGAAATAAAAAGGCTGCAGAATGCAATTGAAAAATTTGTAGTTCGTACAACAGAAATGGCAGCAAAAATGGATGAAACTGTAGGGGAAAAAGATGCTGACATACTAAGAGGGCATATACAGATGCTTCAGGACCCTATGATAGAAGAACAGATTTCAGCATTGATGGTTAGCGAAAAAATTACGGCGGAGATGGCAGTAGAACAGGTTTTGGAACAGACCGCAGAAATGTTTGCACAGATTCCGGACGAACTTCTTCAGCAGAGGGCAACAGATTTTAGAGATATTAAGACGAGAATGCTTAAGATTTTAATGGGAATAGAGGATGTAGATATTTCACAGGTGCCGGCAGGCACAGTATTAGTGGCAC
>CANPET010000118.1 GCA_947573465.1 uncultured Eubacterium sp. | reverse complement strand
TGAATTATACCAATCGCTTACTGTAGGATATAAAAGCAGAGACACCCCAGTTAAAAATATTATAAGAAAAATAATTGTTGAAAAATGCCTCTTCATACAGGATTCTCCTTACCGTGGTGTTACTATGCAGCTTTTAAACAAGAACACAGCAACACCACGAATTGAATTATTTTAATAAATTCTGTTCTTTTTTTCTCATGTATTTCACTGTAAACAATACAAGAGCCAATAATACCAAAATTCCACCTGCAATATAAAAAACTGTTGTTCCTATACAAACAGTAGAATGTATAAGTGAACCATTATAGTTTATTACCTGTACACCACCTGATATATATTTTATTTGCTCTACTATTGTTGTTGTTCCATCGTCATTTTCTACTTCTGAATTTATTTTCTCTACTGTTACTAAACTGTTTAATCTGATTGTAATTTCTTTCACCTCAGAACTTCTGTTAAATCCTTCCGGAGCTTTTGTTTCACTAAGATAATAAGTCGAAGCATCAAATCCTCTCAGTAATACATTTCCAGCTACAATCGTATCTGTTGTCAGACCAGCCTGAATTTCCTTTGCTGTTGCTCTTCTATAAACTGTCTGTCCTTCTTCATTTTCTGTCTTTACCAATCTAATCGGATCATAATTTTCGATATCTCTATAATCATAGATTTTAAATTCAGCACCATCAATTTGTATATTACTGTCATTGGTCTTTATGACTCCAAATCTATATGTATAAGTTTTTGTCTGTGCCATTGCTGTAGTATTTTCATCACCATAAGTCAAATATGTAGAATTCACATTTGGATCAGCACGTCCAACCGTAGCGTTTTCGTTAAGTTCTGCTGAATATCTGACAGTAATTGTTGAACCTTCCGCTAAAGCAGATACAAATTCATTCTCGAAATCTATTTTAAAAGTATATGCATCTCCATCAAAACTCATCGTATAATATTTAGAATCAATTGGATTTCCTGTTTCTGAAGCTCCTGCATTATTATAATTAATCTCAAAAGAATCTTTATTCAAAGTAAGTCCCTGATCCATTGTATCTATAATGCAATAATTTTCTGCACCTTTTCCTACCGTTGCAGTTATAGAAAAATTAACAGTTTCTCCAATGTCCGCATCATTTTCGTCACGCCAACTGTCTGCTACTGAATTTTCATTAACCCTTTTTATAATTGACGGTACTCCGTTTTTCTCCATCACGTTCATCTGTGTATTAGTAGTATTTAAAATAACCAAGGAACCAACAGAAGAATCTACAAGATAATAACCTAACGGAATATTTTGAATTGTAGCTGTTGCCGTTTCATCATTGCCTACGCCCTTTGCTGATCCTGCCGGATCAATCGTATTATTGTTTCTTGCATAAGCAATTGCTGCCTGAGCAAATTTCTGTAATTCTGATTCAGATGTTGATAATTGGGTAATCGCCCCAGTATTCTCATCATAAGAGAAATATACGCCGATATATAAGTAATTTCCCTCACTGTCTTTCTGCAGTACAAATGATTTCCACTCCCTGTTAATGGTGTAATTATAAGCACTTGCACCATCCCAGCTTAAATCAAAAATGCGATATGCATTATAAGTCTGATCTTTCACTGCATTATTAATAATAATTTCTCCTGAATTTTCACCTGCTTTCTCAGCTCCAAAAGCCGATGCACTGAATGTGAATACCATAATAAATGACATTAAAATAGTTAAAATTTTTTTCATAATTTTGTATTTCCTTTCTGTTATCTGAAATCTATATTTTATATCATTATAAATACCATTGTGTGGTAATAATTTATTTTTCTTTGCATGCCTGCACTTTATCCTATACCAATAGAATAATGAAATCAACATAAGAAGCAAACCGGAAACAATATATCCCTCTCTGCCACTTCCTCCGGTTTCTGGAAGAATGTATGATCCTTTTACTACATTCGTTACAGTAATTACACCTGTTTGAATTCCCTCATTGTTTAAATATGTAACCGTGTAATTTCCTGTTGATGTTTCCACAACCGAATACCTTAATTCATTACCGGATGCATCTTCTTTTGGAAGTTTTGACCATGTATATGACCACCTGTTACCATCATTTAAGACGATTGTGTCAACCTTTTGAGCCTCTCCTTCTTTTACTTTTACGGTTGGCTGATTATAATCCGCAAATTGTATTTCCGGTGTAACCCACGTATCTGCCGCAAACTCAACAACAGTATCTCCCGAAGTCTGCTCAATCGTATATGTTGCTGTTGCACCATCTGCACTAACTTTTGAAGTTTCGCCATTATGTATAACTGTATATTGAACATTCCAGTTTCCGCTTACAGCGATTGTGGCACCACTGCCTTTAGCAACCTTAACGTTTTTACTCCAGACACCTCCCAGACTTTTTACATTTACGGTAATTGTAGAATATTCGAGCCGATATGCCTGTCTGTATAAGTCAAATGTTACGCTGCCCTCTTTCGGGGTGGCTGCTCCACCCTCTTCATTACTCCATAATTTATTCAATGTCAATTCTGTATACTCATTGCTGATATAAATTGCTCCACCATAATAATTGATAAACTTCACAACGCTCGGAGATATTCCTGCCATACCGCTTCCCATAGCCGACACCGTTTGGTCTTGTGTTTTACTTCGCTCCATTAAAACAAAATAATACTTGTCATTGTCCATTGTATATCCGGACGGTGGCACTATTTCTGTCAATCTGTATAATACATTCTGTTTTATTTGTTCCTTGGCACAATCAAACTCTATAATGCCATCCCTTGAAGTTTTATATGTATTTTCTTTTTTCCATGTAGATAAAGATGCGTCAAAATACTCAAGGTCGAACACTGCATTCGGAAGTGTTTTTAAATAGTTTTTGTCATCTACTTTATAAATAGTCAATTTTCGTTTTGTAGCTGATGCACTGGACGAACTCTCGGCAAGCATAGTTCTCACAGCATAGTTATAGATTTTATCACCTGATAATTCAACACTATTAGATATCGGTATATTTCCTGCTTTGTTATCTCTCTGGAAAACATATTGATATACAAGAACACATGCCAGATTGTCCGGGATTGTAAAAGTAATCTCATCTTTTTCATAATCATATCTGACAGAATATCGTTCTGATGAAATTTCATCCCCTCTGCCATTCTCTGCTTTAGGATTATAAGAATATAATTTTACCGATGTAGGATCCAATTCCGCATTCACTGATTGTCCTGCAGATAACACATCTTTTACTGATATTGTATCGCTTCCGTCAATCAAATCTTCAGAACCCGGATTTAACAATACCGAATACTCAATAATATTTGTAGGGTTTCCATCTTCATCTACCAACTGGATACCATTTTTGGTGATTTTATTTACATTTCTATTTACATGAGCTGTTTGTTTTGATGAATAATTTCCCCACTTTATTGTATTTGTGTATATGCTTGTTTTGACGGTTAAATCATCCCAAATCGTGTCATCTTCTATATTGATACTATATTTCAAAGAGATTATATTGTCGTTCCCATTTCCATTATAACCATCAGGAATTGTAATTACTGCCACACCTTCATCAATAATGACTGTAGGTTTATCCTTTCCTGCCAGATCATATGTTTTGTTTGTCTGACTTATAGAATCCCAATACGAAATTGATGTATACTCGTACCAATCATTCTGATAAAATGCTGCAGAAATGGATTCCTCATCAAATACAGCACCGTAAGGTATAATATCATTTAAAACAATATCTCCTGAAGGAAATGAATTTGTTCTTATTAAAACTCTGTAATTCAGTTTTCCGTCTGTATTATCAAAATCAATATTTGTAGTCCCGGAAACATATGTTTTTGTTCCACTATCATCTGTCTTTATAATCTGTTTCTCTAATGGAGCCTGTTTTGTATATTTATGCGATGCCTCACTAGTGCCATATGGTGTCTTTGCCTTATTGATAAATTCTTTTGTTTCGCCATATGCCATCCTAGAATAATCAACATAAGTAGGATATTTTATTTTAACATCCTCTGCTTTAATACCTTCTGTTGTATCAAATATAATCTCAAAACTTTTTACATGTGTCAGATTATCTGTTTCACTAATTTTATCTCCATTGATATCATAATACAAAATTGTATACTTATCTGTGATTTTATTATCTATTTCAACCGAAAGTTTCCTCATAAGAGGCACTGTAGTGTAATGATTTTCATCATTATTTTCGTCTTCTGCATCAATGATTGTATCGGTATATGTTAATTTTTCTCCTGCCGCAACACTTTTTGCAAGATAAATTGTTCCTGTCCACCAATAAAATGCTTTCTCTTCACTTTCATCTTCCGTTCTTTCAAATGTTTTATGAAAGCTGTTACTTTCATGGGTAACATATATTTCTTTCGTGGCTGAATAGTCATAAGTATCTTTCTTTAAGTGAACCTGATTCACTGTTTTCGTAGTGCTTCCCTCTTCCCCTTCAGGTGCATCTGTATCATATGCAATTGTAAATACACCTGTAGAGTTCTTTGGAAACGTATATGGTAAAGAGACTTCTTTGGAACTCCCTCCTGATGAATTCAGTGTAACTATATCCATTTAAATCACTTCCCTGAGAATTGATGTTTATCGTCCATGATATTTTTCCTGTTTTACTATTATAATTTCCACTTTTCGATACCAGCGCATTTTGCACCTGTGTGTATATCTGCCGGTCGCTGCTTTTTCCATTACTTGTCGCCTTGGCATAATTTGAAACAGATGCCTCCCCATTTCCAGTATTTGGCAACGAAATATTATCTGCTGTATATGTAATAATATATTGTTCTCCAGCTTTCAGTTCAGGCAAATTATTAATTGAAAACTTTTGTAATCCGCCGGATGTTCCAAACACTGGTGAGTAATTTGAAACAGTAACTCTATTTCCCCCTTCTGTTACTCTCGTCACGCTTAAGGAACTCTTGTCATATTTTGCCGAAGCAGTGGCACTTGTAAATGCATCTGAAATCTCAACACTGCCTCCAGTTCCATTTTTTGTGGAAACCGTAAGAGTATAATCTATTTGGGACTTATCATTGGAAACAACACCCGATTTTGCCATTGATATATCTGTTTTTACATCTTCCGGCTTAATCGTTATCGTTCCTGTATTATTTCCTATAACAATATTTTTTGTTTCATCTTTGTCAAGATCACAACTTACCGTTCCTTGAAACTGTATTTGCCCCGTAAAGCCTTCCCCATCAATAACAAAATCATTATTAAATGTTATTGCAATTTTTCCGTCCCTTGAAATGGTATATGTTCCAACAGTGCGTCCTTTATCCCTAACTGTTCCCTGCTGCTCCTTTTCCAACAAAAAAACATTGGGCATATCATAATATATTACTCTGTTTTGTGAATCCACCACATTATTATCAAGAGTATACTCTATATTAACTTTTACAGAATCTCCTACCATCAGTTCAGAGGTCTCAATCCACGCTCCATTCTTCAATGTGCTCACTGATGCACTTGTGATATATGAACCAAAGTCGACCCTCACATCATTTAATGCAACGGCAGAAGATAAAGATAATGCATAGACTGCATATACAGTAAAAAAAGAAAGAATAAGCATAAAGAAACAAAGTCTTCTCGACTTTTTCTTATTCACTATAAATTTTCTTAACTGTACCTCGAAATCAAACATTTTTATTTTCTTCCTTATTAATTTTTCTATTTATTCATCAAATTAAAACTATAAAAAAGATATCTTATTAAATGGCCATATTCTAAATATAACTTTTCCCTCAATATATTTATCAGATATACAGCCTATTGTTGAATTTCTACTATCAACAGATGTTTTTCTTGAATCCCCCATCACAAAAAATTTTCCTTCCGGCACCTGATA
>CANPET010000117.1 GCA_947573465.1 uncultured Eubacterium sp. | reverse complement strand
TGGCTTTTATATACACCGGCAGGTGCAGATTTTGCAATGCCGGCAATGAAAACAATCTTTTCAAATACGCCAAGACTGATGCTTACAAGTATGATAGTATATGCAATTGTACAGCGATTTGATGTGTGGGCATATCATAAATGGTGGGAATTTACAGAAAAAAGATTTGGAAATCGTGATAAGTTTTTGTGGTTGAGAAATAATGGTTCGACATTAATATCACAGTTTCTAAATAATCTGTTGTTCACTTTTGGAGCATTTTTAGGAGTATATGATATAAGAACTTTATTTAGTATCATAATTTCCAGTTATGTAATATTTATTGTGACAAGTCTGACAGATACACCATTTGTATATTTGGCAAGAAAAATCTATACAAAGGAAAAGAATAAGGTAAACTAAAAATATTGAAATCTGTTTGAAAATGAAAGAGGTAACCTATTGACTTCGCCGGTCAATAGGTTATAATTATTTTATGATAAATTTGGAGGTGATAATATGGATTACAGAGCGATGATTGAAGATTTGGAAATACAGATTTCCATGTTGCCTATAGGTTATATTTCTAAGAAAAATATTAATGGTAATGTTTATTATTACCAACAATGGACGGAAAATGGAAAGGTTAAAAGTAAGTATATTAAAAAAAGTGAACTGGAACAGTTTGAAGGTCAGATTGCTAAAAGAAAACAGTTAGAAAAAGAATTGAAAGATTTAAAAGAGAAAGAGAAAAAACATGTTGAGGTTATCTCTTATGTTCCGCATAAAGAAAGGTATAAAACTAATGTGGTGTTTGGCACAGCGCTGCAGGACATGGGAGAAGCAGTCAGGGGATACGAAGCAAGACCTTGTTTTGAAGAACTAACTAATTATTTGGACAGCCCGGAAGTGGATAAGATATGTATTCTTTATGGACTGAAAAGAACGGGAAAGACAACGTTAATTCGACAGGCTTTGTTTCGGATGACAAAGATTCAGCTGGACAGATCTGCCTATATTAAAATTATTAAGTCAAATACAATGGAAGAGTTGGCACAGGACTTAAAAGATTTATATGATAAAAAGGTGAGATATGTTTTTATAGAAGATGTTACGAATGTAAGTGATTTTATAGAATCAGCCTCCGTTTTATCTGATGTTTTTGCGGCAACAGGTATGAAGATTGTTTTATCCAGTCGGGAGCCATTAAGCTTTTGGAATGTAATTCATGATGAACTGTATCATAAGGCAGAAATGATTCATACTACATTTATTTCTTATGGTGAATACGGTGTTATTATGGATAATGACAGCCTGGATAATTATATGGAATTTGGTGGAGTATTAGGAGAAGAAAAGCCGGAGTTTGATGAATATATTGGAAAAAATGGTGAACTTACGGAAGATATTCAGAAGGGAATAGAAAAAATATGCCGAAGGTTTTTATCTAAAATTTTAACCAGAGAATACGTAGAACAAAAATTAGGATTAACTTCTAAGGTATCTATATGGGAACGAAGGAAAGATAAGCAGCCACAGTATGTGGAAGTTCCTGAGATTTATAATGACACAACAATTAATTTATTGAAAGATTTAGATTTTGTCAAGGAATGTCCTGTAGCCGGAATTAATGACACGGTGGAGGAAGTGAAGGAGTTTTTGTTCCTGCAGCCGGGAAGAAAGTATCTTAAGTGTAAAGAATTGATTGAACCGTTTCTCAAGGAGTTGAAATTTGGTAATTTAAGTGCCCACGATAAACAGATTATTGTTGAAGGAGTATTAGAAGAAATTAGAAATTGTATTTTGAAAGACATTGTTCTGTTTGAGACAGGCAGGGGAGTTTCTGAACGGTATCGGGCTTTTAGACTGCATTTCCCGGAAGGCAGTTTTGACATGGTAGTTTATGACAAAGAGCAGAATCAATGTACAGTATTTGAAATTATTGATGAGATGGAAGTTCAACAGAAAAATTATAAGAATTTAATTGATGATGCAAAGATTAATGAATTGGAAAAACGCTACGGAAAGATTACAACAAAATATATTCTTTATCGTGGAGAGGATTATTTTGAGGATGACAAAATTGTTTATATGAATGTAGAAAACTATTTAAAGAGTTTATAAAAAGATATTGTTGACTGACATGTGAAAAATTAGTTAGAAGGAGGCAGAAAGATGAACAATACTCTTGAAATCAGGTGGCATGGCCGTGGAGGTCAGGGTGCCAAGACAGCGGCTTTGCTTTTGGCAGAGGTTGCTTTTAAAACTAGAAAGAATGCACAGGGATTTCCAGAATATGGTCCGGAGAGAATGGGAGCACCTATTACAGCATATGACAGAATCAGTGATGAACCAATTCGTGTTCATTCCAACATTTATGATCCACAGTTTGTTGTAGTAGTAGATGAGACATTATTAGATATCGTTGATGTCACAGCGGGACTCAGGGAAGATGGAGCAATTTTGATTAACACATCAAGAAGCAAGGAAGAAATCATTCCCAGTTTAAAAGGTTATAAAGGAAAGGTATATACAATTGATGCCAGACAGATTGCGATGGATACATTAGGAAAGAACTTCCCCAATACTCCTATGCTTGCTGCGATTGTAAAGGTAACAGGTGTCATTGATGATGACACATTCCTAAATGAGATGGAAGGATCTTTCAAGCATAAGTTCGCAAAGAAACCGGAAGTGATTCAGGGAAATATGGAAGCACTGAGAACAGCATTAAAGGAGGTAAAATAATGGCAAAGTCAGATATAACGAAATTAGGTCAGGATGTGTGCTGGCAGGATGTCACAAGAGGAAATACCATTGTAGGAAGTGGCACAACCAGAGAGTTTATTACAGGTGACTGGACAGCTGTTGCTCCTGTAATTGATGAAGAAAAATGTAAACAATGTCTTTTATGCGTACCGGTTTGTCCGGACAGCTGCATTGCTGTAAAAGACTATAAGAGACAGGCGATAGATTTAGATCATTGTAAGGGATGTGGCATCTGCGTAAAAGTATGTCCATTCGGTGCAATTAAGATGGAGGTGAAATAGTTATGCCAAAGAAAGTATTAATGTCAGGAAATGAGGCTGTAGCAACAGCTCTCAGACAGATTAATCCGGATGTCTTTCCGGCATTTCCGATTACACCATCAACAGAAATACCACAGTATTTTTCAAATTATGTTTCTAACGGATTAGTGGATACAGAATTTATCACGGTAGAATCAGAACATAGTTCTATGAGTGCGGCAATGGGTGCGTCAGCAGCAGGTGCCAGAGCATTGACTGCTACATCATCAGCCGGTCTTGCATTTATGTGGGAAGTATTAGGCGTTGCAGCATCCAGCAGACTTCCGGTAGGTCTTGCAGCAGTATGTAGAGCGTTGACAGGACCGCTGAATATTAACTGTGATCATTCTGATACTATGGGAGCCAGAGATTCCGGCTGGATTCAGTTATATGCAGAAGACAATCAGGAAGCTTATGATAACATGGTTATGGCATTTAATATTGCGGAACATAAGGATGTTATGCTTCCGATTATGATTTGTCAGGATGGTTTTATTACAAGCCATGCTATGATGAATATGGAGTTATTAGATGATGAAACTGTGAAGGATTTTGTAGGGGAAAGAGAGCCGGTAGATTATCTTTTAAATCCGGAAGAAAAGTTTGCAGTTGGTCCATATGCTGTATCTGATTATTATATGGAATCAAGAAAAGCACAGGCACATGCGATGGAAAATGCAAAGCAGGTTATCCTGGATGTGGCAAAGGATTTTGAAAAGATTTCAGGTCGTAAATATGGCTTGATTGAAGAATACAAAATGGAAGATGCAGAGTATGCAATGGTAATTATTGGTTCCGCAGCAGGTACTGCAAAAGAAGCAATTGACCAGATGAGAGCAGAGGGAGAAAAGGTTGGACTGATTAAGATTCGTTCCTTTAGACCATTCCCTGGTGCAGAAATTGCAGCATCCCTTAAGGAATGTAAGGCGGTGGCCGTAATGGATCGAAGTGAGGCATTCTCAACCAATGGTGGACCTGTTGGTGCAGAGACGATGCAGGCAATGTATACAGCAGGATGTACAGCAAGGGCTATCAACATTATGTATGGTATTGGTGGCAGAGATGTAACAGTAGACGATATGAAGGGTGTTTATAAGACACTGATGGAGATTGCTGAAACAGGCGAGACAGGTCCTACATACAGATATATGGGATTAAGAGATAAGGAGGCAAAATAATTATGGGTTACAATTTTAAAGAAACAATGAACAAACCGGAACGTTTTGCTCCTGGTCATAGAATGTGTGCAGGTTGTGGTGCTACAATCTGTGCCAGAAATGTACTTCGTGGATTACACGAAGGAGATAAAGCAGTAATCGGTTGTGCAACAGGATGCTTAAATGTATCATCATTTCAGTATCCATATGTAGCATGGGAAGATAGTTACATTCACAGTGCCTTTGAAAATGCCAGTTCCACAATGAGTGGTGTGGAAGGTGCGTATAAGGCATTAAAGAGAAAAGGAAAAGTAAAAGAAGATTACAAGTTCATCTGCTTTGGTGGTGACGGCGGAACTTACGATATTGGTATCCAGTCATTATCAGGAGCAATGGAGCGTGGAACAAATTATACATATGTATGTTACGATAACGGAGCATACATGAACACTGGTACACAGCGTTCTTCTGCGACACCAATGTATGCAGATACAACAACCACACCAGTAGGAAGTCAGTGCAATGGTAAAGAACAGTACAGAAAAGACCTTGCAGCAATTTTGGCAGCACATGATATTCCATATGCAGCCCAGACCACATTCTTTAATGGATTCAAGGATTTGCATACAAAGGCAGAGCGTGCAATCTACACAGATGGTCCGGCATTCTTAAATGTATGTGCTCCGTGTCCTACAGGATGGAAGTATAAGACCGATGAGATTATGGAAATTTGCAAGTTAGCAGTAGAAACAAACTACTGGCCACTTTATGAGGTTGTAGAGGGTAAGTGGATTCTCAACTACGAGCCAAAGAACAGACTTCCAATTGAAGAATTCTTAAAGACACAGGGAAGATTTAAACATTTGTTTAAACCTGAAAATGAACATCTCATTGAGAAGTATCAGAAGGAAGTTGACAGAAGGTGGGAAGACCTTCAGTTCAAGTGCAGTAGATAATAAGATGTGAGGATATCGATATTGGTGCATTTGCATAAAGCATTAGGAGAAAAAGATGAAGTTCGAATATAACAGGGATAAAGAAACATTGTTGAATGTGATGGACAGCAAAGCCAAAAAGAAGAATATTGTTGTGAGAGAAAATAACAATAAAATGGAAATTACGCTTGCACAGGGAAAATTTGGCACCAGTGTGGAAGCAGTCCCGGTTACTTTTAAAGGAAAGATTTCTGAAAAGGAAAATGCTTGTGAAATTGAGGGAAAATTTACTTTTGGATTTTATCTATATACGATGGTAATTGTGGCAGCAGCTTTGATTGTGGCAAGATTTCTGTGGTCAGCTTATAAAATGCAGACAGGGAATATGATTCTGTGTGGAATTGTAGCAGTGATTCTTGTGATTGTTGTGGCAGTAGTTGTGACAAAGGCAGCGAAGCCAAAGGAAATCATAACAGAGTTTTTAAATGATTTAAATAAAAAATAAGCAAGTCTTATAGACAGATATAATAATAGAAGATGTTAAATATTAGACAAAAAAACATGAATTGTCTAGTATTTGACATCTTTTTTTATGGGTGTAAAGGATTGGGAAAATCTATTGACCCAGATTTTGGAAAGGGATATACTTTGACCGATTTGAAAAGGAGACAGCAGATGTTTGGGAAGATTATAGGTACAGGATCGTATATTCCAAAAAGAATGATTACTAATCAGGAATTAACAAATTATATCA
>CANPET010000116.1 GCA_947573465.1 uncultured Eubacterium sp. | reverse complement strand
AAAGGTGTTGAGAGAGAGTTAAAAATTACAAACCTTTATGAATATTATATTTATTCTATAGATACCGGTAGTTATGCTCCGTTAGATAAGGCGGCATACAAATATTTTTCTTATGGAACAGATACTCTGATGTATAACAAGGATTATTTCTATGCGAATATGATTGAAAATATAAGCATGCAGGATGAGTTATATGCTAAGTATCACAGTGGTTTGGAAAAGTATGTTACGGAGCAGTTATTGCAGGGAAATAATAATATTCATCTGAGTAAAATTTATTCCCATGTATTAACGGACAGTTTTCTTGAAGGAGAACTCTCAAGATATATGCCGGAGATTCTGCACACTTATCGCATTACCGTAAATAATGAGAATGTAAATAGTGTCATTGTGTCTCACAAAGAGGTAGATATCATTCAGTCTGTTCCGTTTATTAACAGGGAAGCATATATCAATTTGTATACGGCAGAACCGATTATTGTTTTTATGGATAGACAGGGAAGAATACTGGCTGATATCAGATATGAACTGGAGAAGATGGAGGTCCGTGCAAATATAACGAATGAGGGAAGCAATCTCATGACGAAGTTAATGCAGTTAGAAAGTGTGATGGAAGCACCGGCGGATTATCCCGGAAAAGCAGTGCAGTTAAAAGAAATAGCAGAGTCTGATAAATTGACAGAACAATTCAGATGGAGTTTGAAAGAATTTATTGTAAGTTACTACTATAAAGGTTTTGACCAGGGAGATATGGATAGTTTTATTCTACAGTTGGATATGGAAGAACTTTCCATGCAGTCAAGAGTGAAAGTGATTGAGATTTTAATACAAAAAAATCTTTTGGATACTGTTTATCCATATATAGAAAAATATGGATATGGAAATATCAGACGTCAGCTGTTGGAAAAAATCTGTTTGTATTATGTTGATTTGGAAGAATATCAGGATAATGAAATCGTCACAGAGATGTGTGCAGAAATTTTCAGAAATGGCTGTAGAGAGGATAAAGTTTTACTATATCTTGGAAAATACTATGGTACAGGAACATTGGAATTGTATCAGTTATACCTTGCGATGAAGGCAAAAGGATTAGAAGACAATACATTAGCAGAACGATTGCTGGTGCAGTATGTTTTTGAAGGGAATACAGAGGATAAAATTTATGACATTTATGAGTCCTATCTGAAAGGATCTACGGCAACTGTCATTCGCAAGGGATTTTATACATATGTAACATATAATTACTTTATTAAAAGAGTCCAGTGTCCAAATATTATCTGGGAGATATTAGAACAGGAATACGATAATGGACTGGTCACACCACTTATCTGTAAGATTGCATTTGTCGAGGAACTATCAAAGAGAGAAGAACTGACAGAGAGACAGATAAAGATATGTGACGTGCTTATTGACGGGCTGGTAAAAGAGGGCATCATTTTCGAATTTTATAAGAAATTTAACAAGTGGTTTAAAATTCCGTTTGATTTGGTAGACAAAACGATTATTGATTATAGAACTAATCCAAAGCACAGGGTGAATATCACATACAGAATACAGAATACTTTTGGGAAGAGTAAAGAAATAACAGAAGAAATGAAAAGTATTTATCAGGGAATTTTTACAAAGAATATCATTATGTTCTATGGTGAGAAGATTGACTATAGTATTACAGAATATTCAGATGAATTCCCATATGGAAAGGTAGTCGATAATTCTTCTATCCGGATTACAGAAAAAAATACATACAATGATGAAAGCCGGTTCGGAATGATTAACGGTATGATGATTTGTAAAGATGTTGGACGGGATGAGGCAGCCAGAGAGATGATGCAGTCTTATGAATTATATAAAAATGCCGGACGTAAGGTATTTAAATTACTTTAGAAGAACACTGATTTTAAAAGGAGGGAAAAACATTGGCAAAAGAGATGATACTTGGAATTGATTTTTCCAGAGATTATGCACAGTTAGCATATATTGACAATAAAGGTAATCCACAGTCTATCAGCATGGGGACTGCGGACAACTATCTGATACCGGCAGTGGTCTGCTATAACAGTGATTTAAATGAATGGTCCGCAGGGGATGAAGCGGTCAATAAAGAGCGGCTTGCAAACAGTAAGGTATATAGGGATTTACCATTTTTATTTCAAGAAGATATCGACAAGGAAGAACTGCATCAGGTAATGATGGTATTCTTTTCTTATTTGCTGAAACTGGCAATTAATGAGGGAAATGGCAGATTAATCAAAAATATATTAGTTACAGTTGAAGAGATAAATCCTGCGATACTGAAAGGAATAACAGAAGTTTTAGCAGGACTTGGCTATGGAGATGAGGAAGTGAAAATTATCAGCCATTCTGAAAGTTTTGTATATTATACATTGAATCAGAACAAGGATATCTGGATTAATAAAGTGTTGTTTTTAGAGTTGAACAGACATCAGTTTATCTGCAGGCGTTTGGAAGTAATTAAAGGAAAAGAACCACATGTAGCAGATGTTGCAGTGGAGGACTTAAGCCAGATGCTTAATTTGGAAATGGTAGAAAAAGATGTCAGGGCAGCGGATCAGATTTTGTCTGATTATCTGGAAGAACTGTTAAAGGAGCATGTCGTGTCAGGTGTTTATTTATCCGGCGAAGGTTTTTACAAAGACGGATGGCAGAAAACATTACAGCTGATATGCAGAAACAGACGAGTTTTTAAAGGTAATAACTTAATTGTAAAAGGAGCAGCTTACGGAGCTAAGGAGACTTTTTTACCTTCTATGCTGGATAAGTATTTAATTTCATGTAAAGGAAGAACCAGAGTGAAGATTACGATGGCTTTAGAGTACAAAGGAAAGGACAGTAATATCATTCTTTCCAATATTGGAGACTACTGGTATAATGCCCGTTCGACAATTGAGTGTATTATGGAAAAACCCACGCAGGCGGTCTTTGAAATACAGGATTTGATTACACATACCAATGAGACTTTTAAAATGGATTTAAGAGAATTTCCAAAGAGAGAACCAAACACTACACGGATTCAGGTGGATTTCAAATACACAGATGAAAATAAATTTGAAATAAAAATCAGCGATTTAGGTTTTGGTGAGTTTTTTAAAAGTTCAGGGATGATACTGACTAGGGAAATTACATTGCAGTAAAAAATGATAGAGAAAAGAGACAGCAGGTTTTCTTTATCGGGAAATGGCAGAATGGAGATATTATGAATTATATTAGATTATGTACAATGCATTCAGATAAGCCTTATTACATAAAAGAAGTGAACAAAAATATCTATTCTATAGAAGAGATAAGTTATTATTTGTACAATTATCTGTATTTAATTGATGACAAGTTTTTTAGTGAAGAATTGATAGAGTATATAGACAAGGAATTACAGCAGACCCACATTGCAGCAGGCATCAGACAGATTATTGCCAATGGAGGAGAACTTGGGGAAAAGATTGCATTTGTAATTAAGAACTCAGAGTACTACACAGATAAGTTAGCAGAGAAATTGGAAAATCATCTGGAGGCTCTCTGTTCAAAAACGTCAGCAGAACGCTGGAAAGCAAAGGCTGATATTCTAATGGATACAGAAAAATACAATATGGCAATCAATTATTATAATAATATTCTCAGCAAGGCAATTAATAATGAATTGCCGGAGCGGTTTTATGGTGACGTTTATAATAATTTAGGTGTAGCATATGCAAGACTGTTTGAATATGAACAGGCAGCAGCAGCCTTTCGGTGTGCATATCGTTTAAATAAAGCGAATGAATCACTGGAGTCTGTGATTATGTGTGATTTGCTCACAGATAATAACAAGAGATTAAGAATCGACCAGGATAAATACGGAGTGACAGATACAATTATTAACCGCTTAAGAGCAGAAATTATAAAATTAAAGGTGGAGATTCAGTCTGATTGGGATGAGGAAAAAGAGTCTGATTATATCAGGAAGTGTCAGAAGGAATACATTGTAGAGATTAATAGTTAAAAAAATAGTGCTTTTATGCGTTTGTTAGAAAAATAAAAAGGAAGGCATATTTATGAAAAAGAAAAAATACATAGTATTAATCTTAATTGCATTAATTATTTGTATGAGTGTGGGAATAGTTCATCTGAGTATCAATGGAGAAAGTAGTTTGGAAGTTGAAGATAATAATTATCTTTTAGAAAAAGAAACGGTTATGTTTAACAAATTTTCTTTAGAAATGCCCCAAATTGTTTACTCAAAGAACAAGAATAAACAGCAAAAACTTAATGGAATATTGGTTAATACTGTCAAAAGACAATTAGATAGATTATCGTCTAGTGGTAGATTCCATACATTTGAGTATTCGATTGAAACGAAAACGAATACAAAGTTAAGCATTTTGTTTACATATGATTACTATGATAGAAAAACAGCACATCCATGTATATCGGCATTTGCAGTGAATCTAGATTTGGAAGCGGAGAAAATAATAAGTTTAGATGCTTACAAAGAAAGAATTAAATTGTTTGAACAAAAAGCTTTTTCGCATGTTACAAAAAGAAAAACATCGTTAAAAAATGATGGTGGTGTATTAGAAGATAAGAGTATTGATGAATTATTGGATGATATGGATAACAATAGTTTTTACTTTGCAAATAATAAAATAGGTATTATTTTTGAGGTTCCTTATGCATGTGGTGGATATAGTATTTACGAGGAAAAAGAGTAGATTGCCAGAAATATTTGTAGGAGTTAGGCTAAAGCGAAAGGATTTGTATGGAGATACTCATATTTTTGTATAAATTAGATATTATTGGATTTATGAAAGTTATAGGTCTTTTATTGGGGGTAACTTTGTGTCTCTTTGCCATAAAGATTCCGAGGAAAATATTATCTTTTATGATGTGTACATACACTGCAATAATTTTTGGAAGCATAATCGGTTTCGTACTCATACCATCATGGATTTCTATTATATTAGGAATCGTAATGATATTCATTATCTTTTTCTTTGTGGAAAGCTTCTTTTATTATTCTGCAATGTTTACAATAACGTTTATTTTTGTTACAGACATAATTTATATTTTAGGAACGATAGTTTGTAACATAATCATTGAGAGTGGAAAGAAGATAGATTTGTCTGCAAAAGAAGAGATATGTCTATATCATTGGTTTGACATACAAGGGTATGATACCACAGACAGATTACTATTAGTTGCTTTGTTTATGGCAATGATAATAGGCATTTTATTTGCAAAATTAAATAATGATAAAATATTTGTATTTATGTGCAGTGTAATTGGAGCGATTCAGATAGTAGGGGGGATATTTTCGTATCCATCGATTATAGCATCAGTGGATAAGGACAGAGAAATTGAATGTTGGGAAACAATTTTTATACCAATGTTGAATATAGAATTTGAGGAATTAGCATTATATATGATTATGCCAATTCTTATAATAGCGATTATATGTTATATTATACAGACAAAGATAATAATCAAGTTATTACAAAATGCTAGAAGAAGAGAAAGAAAATGAAAAAGAAAAATTTTATTATATTGATTGACACTGTTTTATATATTGTTTTTTCAATATTATATGCATCAAAAGGGTTTGCACTAATGCTTGCGGAAGAAACGACAAGAGCACATGTGGTGTACGATAAATATGGGAAAAGTTATAGTTATTTAAATTTTAAACCGATAAGCATAATTTTATATAGAGTTGGTGCTTTAGGATTAATTTTAACAGGTATAATTTTTATCGTATTGGTAACCCATGCTACATATACAGAGATAAAAAAACTAAAAATTGTCTGCGATAAAGATACATGCAGCCATGAATCTGAAAAAAGTGTGAATGATATTAATAAAGCACTGTTTAAAAATAACATAATTAAAAAATATGGATCCATGATAT
>CANPET010000115.1 GCA_947573465.1 uncultured Eubacterium sp. | reverse complement strand
CACAGTGCCGGTTCAGGACATCCGGGTGGCTCATTGTCAGCAGCAGATATGGTTACATATCTCTACTATGAGGAAATGAATGTGGATGTGAATGACAAAAAGAATCCGGAAAGGGACAGATTTGTTTTATCAAAGGGGCATGCGGCACCAGTGTTATATGGTGTGCTAGCAGAAAAAGGATATATTCCAAAAGAAGACCTGATAAAGTTAAGAAAGACAGACTCTTATCTTCAGGGACATCCGGATATGAAACATACAGCCGGTGTGGAGATGTCAGCAGGTTCCCTTGGACAGGGCGTATCTACAGCAGTAGGAATGGCATTGGCAGGAAAGCTTGATAACAGAGATTACAGAGTTTACACGATGCTTGGTGATGGCGAGATAGAAGAAGGTCAGGTCTGGGAAGCAGCAATGTTTGCAGGTCACAGAAAACTGGACAATCTTGTTGTCATTGTAGATAACAATAACCTTCAGATTGACGGGACAGTGGAAGAGGTATGTTCTCCATATCCAATTGATGAGAAGTTTAAAGCCTTTAATTTTCATGTTGTTACTATTGACGGACATAACTTTGATGAAATCAGAAGTGCATTGAATGAGGCAAAAGAGACAAAGGGAATGCCGACAGCAATCGTAATGAATACAGTTAAGGGTAAAGGCGTTTCATTTATGGAGAACCAGGTAAACTGGCATGGAGCAGCTCCAAATGATGAACAGTATAAAGTGGCAATGGAAGATTTAGAGAAAGCAGGTGAAGCATTATGTCAGAAGTAAAGAAAATAGCAACAAGAGAGAGTTATGGTAATGCTTTGGTGGAAATTGGAAAAGAACATGACGATTTGGTTGTTCTTGATGCGGATCTTGCAGCAGCTACCAAAACAGGTATATTTAAAAAAGAATTTCCAGACAGACATATTGACTGTGGTATTGCAGAAGCGAACATGATGGGAATTGCAGCAGGACTTTCCACTTGTGGTAAGGTTCCTTTTGCAAGTACATTTGCAATGTTTGCAGCAGGAAGAGCTTTTGAGCAGGTAAGAAATACGATTGGATATCCACATCTGAATGTAAAGATTGGTGCTACACATGCAGGAATTTCTGTAGGTGAAGACGGAGCAACCCATCAGTGTAATGAGGATATTGCTTTGATGAGGACCATACCGGGAATGACGATTATTAATCCTTGTGATGATATTGAGGCAAAGGCAGCAGTAAAGGCTGCATATGAAATGGAAGGTCCGGTTTATCTTAGATTTGGAAGACTGGCAGCACCGGTTATTAACAAAGAGGATTATCAGTTTGAAATTGGAAAAGGTGTCATGATGCGTGAAGGTAGTGATGTTACGATTGTAGCTACCGGACTGATGGTAAGTAATGCATTAGAAGCCGCTGAAAAACTTGCTGCAGATGGAATTAATGCAGAAGTTATTAATATCCACACAATAAAACCGTTAGATGAGGATATGATTATTAACTCAGCAAAGAAGACAGGCAAGGTAATTACAGTAGAAGAACACTCTGTAATTGGTGGCTTGGGAAGTGCCGTATGTGATGTTTTAAGCGAGAAATGTCCTACATCCGTAACAAAGTTAGGAGTCAATGACATGTTTGGTCATTCGGGACCAGCATTAGAATTGCTGAAAGAATTTAAATTGGATGGAGAGGGAATTTATAGTCAGGTAAAAGATATTATGGCTTAGTGAAATGTGAAACATTTCAATGAACATAAAAACTTTATATTTTTAATGAATGTATTCATTTAATTAAGAATAAGATGAAATAAGTAAATAATTGGGTTTATTTTGTTAGTAAAGCAATAAGATAGGTTGAAAATCTAATCTTTGGTGCTATACTAGTCACTGTTAAACGAAATGCAAGGGAGCAGACGTAATGGTCTAGCTCCCTTTTTCCTTTGTCTCAAGTGAACAAAAGGAGTTCGTTCAGGAAACATTCCCCTATAATAAATAGTGTTTCCTAAAGAAAAGACTGAAAAGAATGGAGGAAGAAATTATGACAGGAGAGATTCAAAATGCAATTAACAGTGCGGCAGATATACCTTTTGCTATCTGGTTTTTAATTGGTGCAGCGTTGGTATTCTTTATGCAGTGTGGATTCGCAATGGTAGAGACAGGTTTTACCAGAGCGAAAAATGCAGGAAACATTATTATGAAAAACTTAATGGATTTCTGTATTGGTACAGTAACATTTATTTTATTAGGATTTGGACTGATGATGTCTGAGGATTATGTAGCAGGTATTATTGGTATTCCAAACATGGGAATATTTACAAATTATGGAAGTTTTGATTATTCCAGTTTTGTATTTCAGTTAGTATTCTGTGCTACTGCTGCAACAATTGTTTCAGGGGCTATGGCAGAGAGAACAAAGTTCAGTGCTTATTGTATTTATTCAGGTGTAATCAGTGCAATTGTCTATCCAATTGAAGCAGGATGGGTTTGGAACACAGAAGGCTGGTTAGCAAAACTGAATTTTGTAGATTTTGCAGGTTCTACGGTAATTCATATGGTAGGTGGTACAGCAGCTTTAGTAGGAGCAATTATTGTAGGTCCACGTATTGGAAAATTCAGTAAGACAAAAGATGGCAGGGTAAAATCTAATGCGATTGCAGGACATTCCCTTACACTTGGTGCTTTAGGATGTTTTATTCTCTGGTTTGGATGGTACGGATTTAATGGTGCGGCAGCAACATCAGCAGATAGTCTGGCATCAATATTCCTTACAACAACATTGGCACCTGCATTAGCTACAGTATCCTGTATGGTATTTACATGGTTAAAGGATGGAAAACCGGATGTAGGAATGTGTCTGAATGCGTCTCTGGCAGGACTGGTTGCTGTTACTGCAGGATGTGCTTCTGTTGATGCATTTGGAGCAATAGTTATTGGTATTGTAGCAGGTATTTTAGTTGATGTAGTAGTTGAATTATTAGATAAGAAGTTACATATAGATGATCCGGTTGGTGCTGTAGGTGTTCATATGGCAAATGGTATCTGGGGTACATTGGCAGTTGGTCTTTTTGCAACAGGTAAAGGTACAGGAGCATTTGTAGATGGTTCAACTTACGCAGGATTGTTTTATGGTGGTGGATTTAAGTTATTAGGAATTCAGGCACTTGGTATGATTACGATTGTAGTGTATGCAGCGATTATGATGACAATTGTATTTTTGGCAATTAAACATACGATTGGGCTTCGTGCTTCTGCCGAGGATGAGATTATTGGTATGGACCTTTCAGAACATGGTTTGTCATCAGCATACGCAGACTTCGTTGCTACTGCACCTGCATTTAATGGTGACATTGGCGGAGCTGTAGATGTAACTGGAGTTGAACCGGTACCATTGGCACTTGGGGCAAAAGCAGAAGGCAAGTTTACTAAGGTTACAATTATCTGTCCGGAAGACAAGTTTGGTGTACTTCGTGATACAATGGCTGCTATTGATGTAACTGGTATGACAGTTAGTCAGGTAATGGGCTGTGGTGTAGAAAAAGGACATTTAGGAAGATATAGAGGTGTTCCTACTACAATGAACCTTTATCCAAAGGTACAGGTAGATATTGTCGTATCAACCATTGATCCGGGACTGGTAGTTGCAGCAGCAAGAAAGGCTATTGGAACAGAACATAGAGGTTCCGGTAAGATTTTTGTGACAGATGTGGAAGATGTTATGAGAGTGAGAACCGGAGAAATGGGATATGATGCATTGGCATATGATAAATAAACGTGAATGTCTCGCACTTCGAAAGCGTTGCTTTCTCAGTCGAGGCTGTCGCCTCATCACCAACAAATTTTATATAACCATTCGTGAGCAAGCTCCCGATGGTATATAAAATTTGTCGGTGGCGTGGCTTGTGGCTAACGATGTTTAGGAACTTTAGTTCTTAAAATATATTTACTTAATCTCATTAAAGGGCTGGCACTTATGTGCTGGTCCTTTTCATATTATTTTAAAGTATAAGGCTTTATTTTATGAATATACTTATAATTACCACATAAAATATTTATGGGAGATATCGGAAAAACCTAAAATTATTATTATAAAAAAGGAGTGATATTATGCGCAGAAAATTATTGGGTATGGCATTGTGCGTAACAATGGCAGCAGGATTGTTCACGGCATGTGGAAATGACGATTCAAAAAGGGAATCAAAAGATAAGGGTTCGGTATACTGGTTAAATTTTAAACCGGAGGCAGATGAGGCATTGCAGGACATTGCAAAGGAATATAAAGAAGAAAAGGGAGTAGATGTAAAAGTAGTCACAGCAGCATCAGGAACGTATGAGCAGACATTGACATCTGAAATGGAAAAATCAGATGCCCCTACATTGTTTGTTGTAGGAAATCAGGCAGCAGTAAAAACGTGGAAAGATTATTGTATTGATTTAAAAGATACAGATGTATATAAAGAGTTAAATACAGATGCGTTTAATTTGACAGATGAAAACGGAAAGGTTTGTTCTATCGGATACTGTTATGAAAGTTTTGGTTTGATTGTTAATAAGAAATTATTAAAAGAAGCAGGATATGATGTGACAGATATTAAAGATTTTAAATCATTAAAACGTATTGCAGAGGATATTCATAAAAGGGCAGATGAGTTAGGATTTGATGCGTTTACATCATCAGGTATGGATGATTCATCCTCTTGGAGATTTACAGGACATTTAGCAAACATGCCATTGTATTATGAAGCAAAAGAAGATGGATGGAAAGAAGCACCGGCAACAATTAAGGGAACATATCTGGATAATTACAAGAATGTATGGGATCTTTACATTAATAATAGTAAGTATGACAAAAAGACTTTAGCAACCGGCGGTTATGACGCTCAGGCAGAGTTTAAAAAGGGTGAAGCTGTATTTTATCAGAATGGAACATGGGAATATGCAGAAATCAGCAAGTCGATTGATGATGAGGACCTGCAGATGATTCCACTTTATTGTGGAGTAGAAGGCGAAGAAAAAGCAGGACTTTGTTCCGGTACAGAAAACTGCTGGGCTGTTAATGCAAAAGCATCAAAAGAGAATCAGCAGGCTACACTTGATTTTATGAAATGGCTGGTTACTTCAGATGATGGAACAGAGATGATGGAAGAACAGTTTGGAGCAATTCCTTATAAGTCAGCAGCAGACAGCGAAAATGTGTTTTTAAGAAATGCAAATGAATTAATGGAAGCAGGTAAGTATACCGTAGACTGGACATTTAATTATACACCAAATGTAGACGACTGGAGGGCAAGTCTTGTTGCAGCAATGAATAAATATAATGCAGGTGGAAAATGGGATGATGTAAAAACTGCATTTGTAGAAGGATGGGAAGCACAGTATAAGGCGGCAAACCAGTAAGAGAATTAGAAAAATGAATTTTATGGGGCAGGCATCGTCTGCCCCATAAAACTAGTTTATGGTGAAAGGAGAGATATTACATCTATGGTGGGAGCTATCAGGAAAAAAAGAATGAAGTATAGTGGGACATCCGTAAATTCAAAATTACTTCGAAAACCAATACAGAGATGTTTCGGTTTATTTTTGTTACCTACGTTTGCTGCATTTTTTATTGGGTTTTTATATCCGTTTATCCGTGGAATATATTTATCTTTTTGTACATTTATTACCACAAGCGATGCAACATGGAAAGGAATTGGAAATTATGTCAGTGCGTTTCAGGATGCATCTTTTATACATGCGTTTTGGTATACGGCATTGTATGCCGTTGTGTCGTTACTGTTGATAAATGTGCTGGCGTTTTCAGTAGCGTATCTTTTGACGTTGGGATTCAGAGGTGCAAATTTGTTTCGAACGGCATTTTTTATGCCGAATCTCATTGGAGGTATTGTTCTCGGATATATATGGACAATGATATTTAATGGGATATTAGTCAGATTTCACACGAGTATATTAATGGAAACGAAGTATGG
>CANPET010000114.1 GCA_947573465.1 uncultured Eubacterium sp. | reverse complement strand
AGAAGTCATGAATCCATTATAAAAGAGGCAAAAAAGATAACAGAAATGCCGAATTTTAAAGGATATATTCATGATGTGGGAGGTCCAACAGCCAACTTTTACCATCCAGCCTGCAAGAAACAATTAAAGAGTGGTGTGTGCAAACATAAGCAATGCCTATGGCCGAAACCTTGTAAGAATCTGGATACAGACCATAGTGAATACTTAAAGTTACTTCGAAAATTGAGGGAACTACCGAAAGTAAAGAAAGTATTTGTGCGTTCGGGAATTCGGTTTGATTATATTATGGAAGATAAGAACGATACATTTTTCAAAGAATTGGTAGAGCATCATATCAGTGGACAGCTGAAGGTTGCACCAGAGCATATTTCTGATAAAGTCCTTTCCTATATGGGAAAACCGCAAAATTGTGTCTATGAAAAGTTTATAGATAAATATTACAAATTAAATGACCGAGCTGGCAAAAAACAGTTTGTTGTTCCATATTTAATGAGCTCTCATCCAGGCTCAGATATGAAAGAGGCAGTGAAACTGGCAGAATACTTACGGGATATAGGATATAATCCACAGCAGGTACAGGATTTTTATCCTACACCATCTACGATGTCTACGGTAATGTATTATACCGGGGTAGATCCAAGGACAATGGAACCGGTATATACACCTAAGAATCCACACGAAAAAGCGATGCAGAGAGCATTAATGCAGTATAGAAATCCTGCCAATTACGACTTGGTAAAAGAAGCACTTCACATTGCAGGAAGAGAGGATTTAATAGGATTCGGACCAGAATGTTTGATAAAACCGAGACAGTTTAAAAAGGAGAGATATAAGGCAGAAAAAAGCAATCGTTCAAATACCCAAGGAAAATCCAACAGCAAAGGAAGTTTGAAAAATAAAGGTAAATTAAATGACAGAAACGATAGGAATAAGATTAAAAAAGTGAATAATAAAAAACAAAAAAATAGTCATAGACATAGAAACAAAAAGTAAGATAAAAACAGATCCATTTTTTGCAAGAGTGGTCTGTTTTTTTGCTTTTTAAAATAGACATAATCTACAAACTATAATATACTTATAGAAGATATGGAAAAATAGTAAGGAGGATGAAATAAAATGGATATTAGTACATTACAAAAAGATATGATTGCAGCTATGAAGGCTCGAGACAAGGCTAGAAAGGAATCTATTTCAGCATTGATTCAGGCAGTAAAGAAAGCAGGAATTGATGCCGGATGCAGAGAAGATATTCCTGAAGATATGGTAAATAAGGTAATTTTAAAAGAATTAAAAACTGTAAAAGAGCAGATTGACAGCTGTCCGGCGGACAGAATAGATTTAAAGGAAGAGTATCAGGCAAGATATGACGTATTTAATGAATATGCACCGAAGCTGATGAGTGAAGAAGAAGTGGAGGCAGAGTTAAAAGAAAAGTTTGCGGATGTACTTGCAACTGGCAACAAAGGTCAGATTATGAAGACAGTTATGCCAGCATTTAAAGGACGTGCAGATGGAAAAATAATCAATCAGCTTGTGGCAAAGCTGTGTCAGTAGAAAGGCTGGGAAAAACATGAAAAGTAGATTTGTGAATAAGGTATTATCAAGTGCGTTGGCTTTAACATTGGCAGTAACTATATTGCCAGGATGTAAGAGAGTGACTGCTGATGTAGTAGAGAATAAAATTGAGTACCATTTTGCCAATCACAATGCAGGACTGGCATATGGAGAGATTGAAGTGCGTACAGCAGAACCGGGAAAATATCAGTTGTATTGGGGAGACGATAGAGGAAATAAACTAACTTATAATGGTGTTTCCTTTACGGAATTAACTAATATCACGACAACAGAAAGTGATTTGACAGCTACATATAAGATTCTGTCAGAATATACAGTAATACCGCAGGATGCAGATAAATTGATGTTATTAGACAGTGAATCCAATACAATTTGTACATATGATATTCCGGAGGAGAAGAAGTTCAGTGAAGGAACGGTATCTTATCAGTTTGGATTGATGAGTGATGTACATTACAATCGTTATAAAGATTTTTCGGCAGATGACTCTGTGCCGGCATTTAATAACGCGTTAAAATTTATAAATGATCAGGGAATAGATTTTCTAGGATTAACTGGCGATTTAAGCAGCCATGGAGAAAAAGAAGCTTTTACGAAATTTAAAACGGCAATGGATAAATATCCGAAAATGACAGTTTATACTTGCATGGGAAATCATGATGTAAGCGGCATTAATGATTTTAATAAATATGTAAATACAAAGAAAACAACAGATAAAAATATTAAAAACATAAATAGCAATGGTGTTGATTTTGTCTATGAGAAGCAGGGTGATATATTTATTTTCTTTAGCCAGACAAAGTGGTCATATAATAGTAAATACAGCCAGTTGTTAGAAAAACAGCAGTTGAATTGGCTGGAAAAGAATTTGAATACCTATGCAAATAAAAATGTATATTTGTTCTTTCATTCATACTTTGCATTGGAAAATGGTGATGTGACAAATGCAGTAGGAAACTTGAAAAATCCGGGTGGATATACTTATGATTTAACATATACATTTGGAAATGATGACGAAAAGAGATTTCGAAATCTGCTAAATAAATATCCAAATGTAACCATGTTTAATGGGCATTCTCATTGGGCGTATGACCAGCAGAAGTATAATCCGAATTTGAATATTGGAAATATTAATGGGAAAAAGTCAGGAGCTTCCATTGTGCACTTGGCAAGTGTTAGTGCACCAAGAACGATTGAAAAGGATTCTGCACAACGAGACGAGAATAATGGGAAGCTTTCTCAGGGAACAGTAGCATTGAGATATAAGAATAGTACAGTGTATCTTTCCACAGATTTTATAGCAGGAAAATATATGGCAGAGGCATCTTATATTTGTTATGACGGAAAGAAAGGGACACCAATACCGGCAATTAAAACAGGAACTTCTAAGATTAAGTCCTTGGGAAAAGTAAAGAAGATATCTAAGAAATCTAAAAAGTATAAAGTGTTGGTAAAATATAAGAAAGTTACCAGTGCTTATAAATATGAGATTCAGTATTCAACAAGTAAGAAATTTAAAGCTGGCAAGACAAAAACCAGAAGAACAAATAAAACAAAATATACAATTACCAAGTTGAAGAATAAAAAGACTTATTACATTAGAGTCAGAGCATATCGATATCAGTTTGGTGAAAGAGTTTATGGAAAATGGTCTAAGGTAAAAAGACTTAAGATAAAGAAGAAGTAGTGTTATGAAAAGCAAAAGAATTAAGTTAAAAAGAGTATTAATTATTGATGGAATTATTCTTATCATTTTGTTATCTATGTTTATATTTGTAAGATGCAGACATAGAGATGCTTTTACCGATAAAGGATATTATAAAAATATATCTTTAAAAGGAACATGGTATAAAGTAGATTTGGATGAAATGTATGTGGTTCAGTTTGATGAATCAAATTTTGACGAAAAGGATGTTTATGGAGAACAGCCGAATAGGGGAAATTACGAAGTAGGAAATCATGCATTAAAACTGGGAAGTAAACAATATTCCATGAAATATGTCAATGAAGTAAAAGAACTAGAAGATATTATTGATGATGATATGGAACAATATGAATTAAAGGAATATTTTTACATTATTGATAATGATGGAAATAAAATCTATTATTTCAGAGAGGAAGAAGATGCAGCGGACCAGTTGGAGTATAATTGTCAGACAAATGCTTACTATGAAAAGTCAGGGATGTTTGATGAAAATGGATTTGCCATAGATGAGGAGGGAATGTTATTAGCTTACAATGGGGATAAGCAGGAAGTGACGATTCCGGAATCTGTAACGGGCATAGCAGAAAATGCTTTTTCAGCAGATTATGACAGAGCAGTCAATACTCACAAGGTTATTGTACCTGCCAATGTAAAGAAAATAGAAAGTGGAGCTTTTTTGTTTTCCAATGTAGATACAGTAGTAATCAATGAAGGGGTAGAAGAGATTCAGGATTGGGCATTTGGAGATAGTCATATCAAAGAAATATTTCTTCCAGAACAAATTCCGAACATGAGCTTAAAAATGTTTGAAACAGAGGAAGGGGTGGACGGACTGAAAATTCATTGTCCGGTAGATTCGCAGACAGAGACATTTGTAAAGAGTAATCCCCCAGAGGGAAGATATGAGATAATTTCAGAATAAAATATTTTATGATAAGAGAGCATGGGTATAACTGAGTGAATATTCATGCTCTCTTATTTTGCCAGATATAGGACAGATAGAGTTTTATATTTTCTATATTTTTTATTTTTGTTTGTGTAAAAAAGAAAAAAATGAAAAGAATAAACAGTAGGTATGGTATTTTACGAAGAATTTACCAAATATTTACTTAGTAATAACCTCAGTATTACATTGAAAGATTAATGTAGTTTTATGGAGGTAGAGAATATGGATATATTTAATATTTTATCTTTAATTGGAGGTCTTGCATTATTTCTTTTTGGAATGCAGGTTATGGGAGAGGCTTTAGAAAAAAGGGCCGGTAATCAGTTAAAAAATATTTTAGAAAAGTTAACAGCCAGCAGATTTAAAGGATTTTTGCTGGGAGCAGGAGTAACGGCGATTATTCAAAGTTCTTCTGCTACAACAGTTATGGTAGTAGGATTTGTAAATTCGGGAATCATGAACTTGAAGCAGGCAATTGGCATTATCATGGGTGCAAATGTAGGAACCACTATAACATCCTGGATACTTAGTTTGTCGGGAATAGAGAGTTCTAATGTTTTGGTAAGTTTATTAAAACCTACATCTTTCACGCCAATATTAGCATTAATAGGTATTGTTTTGCTAATGAGAAAGAAAAGCAGTAAAAGTGCAGATACTGGAATGATTCTACTTGGTTTTGCAGTGTTAATGTTTGGAATGGATACTATGTCAGCAGCAGTTAATCCGTTAAAAGATGTACCGGAATTCCAGCAGATATTAACTATGTTCAGTAATCCGATTCTTGGAGTTTTAGCAGGTGCATTTTTGACTGCAGTAATACAAAGTTCTTCGGCTTCTGTTGGAATACTACAGGCATTGGCATCTACAGGGGCAGTAAGTTATGGCAGTGCAATACCAATTATTATGGGACAAAATATTGGAACCTGTGTAACAGCTATGATTTCATCTGTTGGTGCAAATAAAAATGCAAAGAGAACAGCAGTTGTACATCTTGCATTTAATATTATAGGAACTACGGTGTGGCTTACAATTTTCTGTATTGTAAATGCAATTGTAGACTTTACATTTATTGATAAAAGTGCAAGTTTATTTAGTATTGCGGTGATTCATACGATATTTAATGTATTGTGTACAGCGCTTTTATTCCCATTTGCAAATCAATTGGAAAAAATAGCACGCTTTATTGTAAGAGACTCTAAAGTGGGGGATTCCAAGGAATTACTTGATGAGAGATTAATGGCAACTCCGACTGTTGCTTTAGAACAGTGTAAAAAATTAATGTATACTATGATAGAAAGAACCGAAGCTGGGGTAAAGAAAGCCTGTGAAATGATAGGAGATTATTCAGAAGAGAGTATGGAAAGTGTAGTGGATTCTGAGCAGGAGATAGATAAATATGAGGATAGGTTGGGGACTTATTTAGTACAGATAAGCAGACAGAATTTAAGTGAACAGGACAGTCACGTAACAAATGAACTTTTACACATTATTAGTGATATAGAACGAATATCTGATCATTCTGTAGGTATTGCAAAATCAGCAGAAAAAATAAAGAGTAAGAATGTGAAATTCTCCGATAAAGCGACAAAGGAAATACAAGTTATGATTTGTGCGGTAGAAGAAATATTGGATAGAGCAAAAACTGCATTTAAGGATAGTGATACAGATGTTGCATTATCAGTGGAAGCATTGGAACATATTATTGATCAATTA
>CANPET010000113.1 GCA_947573465.1 uncultured Eubacterium sp. | reverse complement strand
CCACCTGATAAGGGCGGCACGATTGTGTGACAGCACCACGGACGCAGGGGAAAGATAACCGGTTTTGGACTGGCTTTCCTTTGCGTTCTTTTTGATTGTAAAGACTGCGGTGGTAAAAAAATATTCGTCCTCAAACATTCTTGTAACTGGTTATCGCCGGGAACAAGAAAGGATGGATTGATTATGTATTACGATTTAGTTGAAAGTGGAAAGAGAATTAAAAATTTGAGAAAGGAAAAAGGGTTATCACAAAATGCACTTGCAGAGACACTTGGAATTCATGTAAAGACGGTAAGCAAAGCGGAAAGAGGTATTATTGGTCTGTCAGTAGATAACTTACTTATACTAGCAGACTATTTTGATACTTCACTTGATTATCTGGTAAAGGGAACAGAATTGGAATTATCAAATAATAAATTGATTGATATAATAGAAAAAATGAATAGTAAACAGCAAGAGGCAGCTTATACAATATTAGAAAGCATATTAAAATTCCCTAAATTCTAAAAAAGGAATTGACATTTATTAAAAAAGAGTGTAATTTAAATATACAACTGAAAAGCTCGTTCAGTTTCAAAGTAGATAGCTACCCGCTATCAAAACGATCCATGCTGTGACGATATTATGGAGAAGATAGATATTGTATCTTCTTGTTCTTGCATATGAATTTATGCCCATAACATCTTCCGATGGATTGTTATGGGCTTTTTTGTTGTAATAAATTACAAGGAGGACATAAAAGGTGTTCAAGAAAAATTTATTGCCACATATGCATGTCATTAAGCTGATTGGCGGAACTGGAGATGGTAAAACGGAATTTTCAGTTGTTTTTGCTGAACCTAGAGCTCGTAAGATATTGATTAAATGTGTTGGCAAAACAAATTCAACGGTTCGTGAAAGAATGCTAGTTTATACGACAGCGTTGAATGGCAAGGTAATTGTTGCGGCAAGTATTAGTGAGGAAATACTGGAAAGGAAAGTATTTTCTGAGATGGTTATTACTGCGATAGCCAAGGTAGTAAGACTTAATGGTAAAGTAGTCGCAAGCATGGTAGGTAAAGCGGAAAGTGATTTTGAAGAGGAATTGTTTTCACAGTTAAGTGAACGTAATAACACATGTGCAGTATTCAATTTCTTGACAGAGCAGCAGAAAAAGGAATTTGTAGAGAAGATTGTGGGAGTGTATAGAAAGTTTCATTTTAGTGAACATGATTATGAAATCTATAATGCCACTAAAAATAACATGTCGGAGAAAGAAGCTAAAGAAAACTCGAACAAATTCTTAGGTGCGTTAAAAATTGAGGTTGAGAGAATTATCTCACTTATCGACAAAGACTTCACGAACGAATTGCTGGAAATTTGTGAAGAGACAAATGAGATATTGAGAGATAAATTCTTTGAATACTTTAATGAGGAGAACATCTCGGAAGATGGTTTATATTACAAAGAGATTTCCTTAGAAGAAACAGAAGAAGACAATCGATTCATTGGGGCAATGTTTACATCTAATAACTTGCAGGCGGGAGAGCGTTTATCATTGGAGGTGTTGTGTGGACAGATTTTTATTTATACACCAATGAACAAGGCAGTACGAGATATTATTGCTAATGATAAGAATGCCTCGCAGGTGTTTATTGATGAACATGGCGAATATACTTTTGGAATATTAGATACAAGAGGATTGTATCATACGGGGGTAGTTAATGATGATAATGCAGATTATCTGAACGAACTCATTTACCAAGGAGATACGGATGCAGTAGCAATGGTAGTGCCGCTTCAAGGTGATACAAATGAAAAAAAGATTTATGAACTGTATCGTAAGCTGTTAGAAGCGTACAAGAAACAAACGCCTTTATTTATGGTTAATAATAAGGTAGATTTGTATATTGATGCATTGAGAAAAGATGATTTTATTGACGATCCGTTTTCAGTGTCGATGGATGTGGCGAATGAGATGTCAGCTGATGAAATTATTGAGCAAGTCAATAAGAGAGTGAAGGAACTTCAAGGTGAATTGCAGGAAGCTCAGAATAAAGCGAGACGTAATTTAGAGATCGTGGCATTACCATGTTACTTAAAACGTGATGAAGGAATGAAGCACGAAGAAGTTGTCAGAAAGTATAACATTGTTAATGTTGTAAAGAGTATTTTATTGCAGACAGCAGAGTTCCTAGTAAGGACATCTGTTAAAATTCCGATTACCCTTCTTGGAGAAGAAGACGTAGATGTTGAAATAAATCGAGATGAGTTAATTAAGTGTGTTAGAGCTCATATTCTTGAGAGTGAAACCGATAAGAAGGTGTTTGAGCCGGGGAGTAAAAATATAGGTGACAACATGGGAATATGTCCGCATGGTAACAGCTACAACGCTCTTAAGAGAAGACTTAGATATGGAGATGGATATAGTTGTAAAATTGAAGAAAATTATTACATTAATTGTAAGTCGTTTACTATTGACTTCACAGGAAACTTGCGTAATTTCATCTCAGAAAACTTTATTAGTCATACCGTTCATATGACAATGAAATTAGTAAATGGACGCTTCCCTGGGCAGAAGGAAGATGAGTTGTTTTGGAAGCAGATTGCCAGAAATGTAGATGCTAAAAAATTTGTCAGCATTCTTCTCTATGACAAAGCAATGAGAGATGCAGAATTAACAGGTTTTGGATTTGGCACATATTTCCGTGGGTTCTTAAATAACAGCATACCTTACTTTTATAAGGGTATGATTGATGAAAATCAATATGTAGATGCCTTGGAAAAAGTATTGAAGGATGCTGTAAAGAAGACGATTGCGTTGAATGTAATTTACAAATAGGTTAAGCGAAGTACAGAGCTACCCGCTTTGGAAAAGGCTGTGCTAACCATTTGAGAATATTTCTAATTTTCTATGGAAGCATAGTGCACCGTAGTTAAGGAGGAAATATGAGCAAATACAGAACTATAAGTTGTGGAATTGACCACAGAAGATTATTTGAAACTGATTCGAAAAGTGGTGTAATTGAAATTAAGTGTATGAAATGCAAAAATATTGTTCGTATTAATTTGGAAAATGATGAACAGTATTTTCCACAAATTAATATGAAAATTGCAACGAGCAAGTAGCGTAATAAGAAACTATTAACGACTAAGGCCGGGTAATTCATTTGCAGTATGTGAATGAACTACCTGGCTTTTTGCATTTATACTACAGAGAGAGTTTGTGAATCCATGAGATATCAATTAACCTTATGTAGGGAAAGAAGGTTAATTTGAATTACAACACTGAATTGAGTGGAAAAAGAATAGCAGAACTTCGTAAGAAGGAAGGACTGAGTCAGGCGAATTTATCAGAGAAGATTGGCTTGCATTTGAAGACAATAAGTAAAGCAGAAAGAGGTGTGAATGGATTGTCAGTAGATAATCTGATAGCACTTGCTGAATATTTTAGAGTTTCTTTGGAATATTTAGTGGGTATTGAGGAAAAAGAGCAGGAATCAGATTATGTAGTATCCTTGTACAATGGATGCCCCGATGATAAAAAGCCATTATTGATAGAAGTAATGAAAGCATTTCAAAAGTAAATATAGGGAGCCAATTTTGTCCCAAAAGGGAGCGTGCAAGTGCATTTTTTGAAGGGCTGTTTCGGTATAGAATCTAACTATGGTTGGTGAGTTACCGGGCAGCTCTTTTTGTTCGGTTCTATATCAACTTGATATTTGACAACTGAATAGGACACGCATATCCCGCGATTTTCTATTTCGCCTTGTTCCTATTTAATATGGAAGTAGGGTGGCAGAACCCCATTTCGTGCGAAGATGTACCTGATACTTTGATGATTATGAGAAACATGAAGTATTCGCCTGTGAAGGTGCCGAGCAGAGGGTTGTGCCTACTGGTGTAGCAGCAGGGGATAATGAGGTGTCATGTGCATTCGGATTTCAGCAGAATGCATTTATAGAAAGTGTGGCTCACTTTTTCGCAAGTCCTTGACGGGCATGGATACTACGAAGTGATTGCAGCTAGCATAGGATATGTTACCCCGCCGGGGGATGAGTCAGAGAGACTTGAGAAGATATTGGAAGGTTTGGCTTTCCACATTGTCTTCTCACACAAAGGGATTTAGCATAGTCAACCTGTGCCACATTTTACCGGACCAACAGACAGTGAATGAGAATTAAGTCCCTTTATGTGAGGAGATAATATCGCGCGAATATCAAATCAAACATAGGGAAATATCCAAGGGTTTTCCCAACAGTTCTAAACAATATTTATTTAGTGAAGGAGATTATTACGATGAATAAAGCAGTAATTTATATCAGTGGAACAACAAATGAAACAGTAAACAACATGATTGTGGAAGTGCTTGAGAGATACTGTGAGAAGCATGAGTATGAGATTGTTGCCCTTCTTGGTGAAAATTCCCAGGCGGGTATGAGTATGCCGATGAAATACTCGTTTATCGGTATGGCAGAGGTTGAGGATATTGATGCAGTTGTAACACTTTCCAGTGCGATGGTTGGTACAACGGATAAAGAGGTAATGGAGACCATCGAACTGCTTGCCCATTTTGGAATTACAGTTGAAACGGCAAAGGAAGATATGGATGAGTATTATGATGCACTTGACTGTGAGGAAAATTGTGGTTGTGAAGAATGTAACGTGGATGATTCCGAAATCATCAGGGAGTTAGACAGAATTTTTCGTTCCGGAATAATTTCACAGCAGAATTAAGGAGGCAGTTATGGAACAGACAGGAACAAATCAGTGCCTTGTATTTGTGGGCAGCATGGAAAACCATGTTGCCGACAGAATGGAAACCTACGCAAAGCAGAATGACATGAAGGTTGTTGAAACTATTTTCAAGGATGACAGAGCCATAGATAAGCTCACTTACTATATAGAAAGAGAAGGAATCATCTGTATTCTTGTTAGAAGTATCTGGGATATTTCAACGGATAGAGAAACGGTAAAAAGCATTATGAAGCTGGCATCCGAGCACAATGTCAGCATCAATGAAGAGAACAGAGGCTTTGAACCTGCTACGCTTGTCTTGGACGGTGGCGCCGGGTGCTAGGCTGTATCATTTATCCATCAGAGACCACAGTGACCAATGAGAAAGGCAGTCGTGTGGTCTCTTGTCCTACAGAGGACGAAGCAAGGGAATATATCAGAGAACAGGAAGGAAGTGAATCTGATGGAAATTAAGAGAGGCGATATCTGGATGGTTGATTTCGGACCGCCGGAAGATGACGAGGATCATCTGCAGCACAGCATACGTCCTGTAGTGATTGTCAGCAACAACCGGGCGAATGAACACAGCATGGTACTTCATGCTGTTCCTCTTACCAGTAAGATAAAAAAGAAACGTTATATGCCGACTCATGTATTTATCAATGGTTTTCAGGCAGAAGGGCTGGACAGGCACAGCATAGCATTGTGTGAACAGTTATGCTGTGTAAGATATGGAGATTTGATGCGTCAGGTCGGAAAGGTAAGCACATTTCAGATGCTTAAGATTACACTGGGGATGCAGATACAGCTTGGAATGGTAGGAAAGTATAACGAATAAAGAATAGTGCCGGAGCATCTGCCCCGGCTTTACATAGCCGCCTGTATGGGTGGCATTTATTATTTTGAAGATTGGAGGGATTGGATGACGGCAGAAGAATACAGAGCATTGCTTGATGTGGATTTTGATGATGTGGATATTGAACAGTTAACAGATATCAGAAATATCAAAATTGATAAGAATCTTTCACAGGAAAAGAGGCAGGCACAATTTTTGAAGCAGGTCGGAAATCCTTATCTGTTACGGAGAGGCAGTATGATGATTAAGGTCAGTTTTGCAAATAACGGACTTTCCATGGAACAGGCATTTGAGAATCTGTTATTAAATGTTTAAAAATGAAAAGAAGCGGTGGAATCTTTTAGGGATATGTGCTATGATGGACTCGGTATAAGAAATCTAAATTAGTGCATATCACCTTATTGAAAAGTTATCTTCTAACTTAAACAACAA
>CANPET010000112.1 GCA_947573465.1 uncultured Eubacterium sp. | reverse complement strand
GCTGGATGTGGCGTTGATTGTTCATCTTATACAGAACTTATGATTGCAGATAAGTTAGGTTTTAGAGATGATGAGATTATGTTCTCATCCAATGAAACACCGGAAGGTGAGTTTAAATATTGTAATGACTTAGGTGGAATTATTAATCTGGATGACATTACGATGATTGAGGCTATGGAGAAAGAATGTGGAATCCCTGAGACAGTCAGCTGCAGATATAATCCGGGTGGAGTTTTTGAAGTCTGCAATGGTATCATGGATAATCCGGGAGACGCTAAGTATGGCATGACACCAGAGCAGATTGTAGAAGCGTTTAAGATTTTAAAAGAGAAGGGTGTTAAGAATTTTGGAATCCATGCATTTTTAGCATCTAACACAGTAACGAACGAATATTATCCAATGCTTGCTAAAACAATTTTTGAATTGGCAGTAAAACTTGAAAAGGAAACAGGAGCAGATATAAAGTTTATTAATCTTTCCGGTGGTGTTGGTATTCCATATACACCGGATCAGACACCAAACGATATTATGGCGATTGGTGAAGGCGTCAGAAAGGTATATGAAGAAATTCTTACACCGGCAGGAATGGGTGATGTAGCAATTTTCACAGAGATGGGAAGATTTATGATGGGACCATATGGTGCATTAGTTACACAGGCAGTTCATGAAAAACACATCTATAAGGAATATATTGGGGTAGATGCCTGTGCGGCAAATCTGATGAGACCGGCTATGTATGGTTCATATCATCATCTGACAGTACTTGGAAAAGAAGATGCACCATGTACAGAAACATATGATGTGGTAGGAAGTTTGTGTGAGAATAATGACAAGTTTGCTATTGACAGAAAACTTCCAAAGATTGATATGGGTGATTATATATATATTCATGATGCGGGTGCACATGGATTTGCTATGGGATATAACTATAATGGCCGCCTTCGTTCAGCAGAGTTACTTCTGAAAGAAGATGGAACAGTGGAAATGATTCGAAGAGCAGAGACACCAAAGGATTATTTTGCTACATTTGATTTCTGCGATATTATGGACTAAGAAAGAATCGTGAACATTATGAAAAAGATTGTTGGAGACTTGTTAAAAAATAAAAACATAGATTATAGTTTGCAGGAATATTATGGCAGATTTATGGAAATAAATAATAAATATGCAATGATACGTCTTGCAATGAACTATTATACGTACTATGTTGTAACATCCGAAGATGGTGGAATGATTGCACCGGGATATAAAGAGTTTGTAGATAAGATAAATGACTCTATTGAAAAATATATGTGTGATGCCGGCGATTTGTCTGAGGAAATTTCAGAACTAGAAGAAATTCGCAGCCGGATTATTGGAAAGGTAAGAGATATTACCTGCTTTGTAGACAGATATAATATTTATGAACATGCGCTAAACCGTGTCGAGTATCGTTTTAAAGATGAGAGTTATCCGAGCGGATACAGTGATGAAAACTATACGAGACAGGTGATGCAGTTTATTCTGGAAGATGAAGATAACATGATGATTAACAGTAAAATCAAAGATGTTATCGGACAGCTTCCGGTGCGGCTTACAAAAAACAAATTCTTTGAGATGCTGTCAAATGGAATGAGTATTTATAATGGTGGAACAAGGGAAGGTCTGAATGACTTTTTGTACATGATTCGTACTTGCTCGATGTTAGACAGTACAGATACTATGGAAACGAATTATCCGCATCTTTTAGAGGCTTTTGAACAATTAAAAGATATGAAGTTTAAGGATATGTCAGAAGCAGATTATAATGAGATGAAAGATAAAATGTCAGACATTACGACTTATATCGATGACGAAATGGACAGTTGCATGATGATACAGGAAATTTTAAATGACCTGTTATTGGTGCTATACACGGATTCTTATAAAAAGTCAGATAATATAGTAATTGCCTGTGATGAGATTGTAAAGGACACAAATCTTTTATTTATGGACAAGTTTTCTCCAAAGTCTTTAGAGGAAATAGAAGATATGTTTGTTATGTTAGAGGGTGAGCAGGAAAAATTATATCCGATGCTTTCATCTTTTGATATTACAGACCAGATAAAAGACAGTTATTCAGAGAAAATCAATGAACTTGGTTTAAATGAACAGTATGATATTGTATTTAAACTTCCGAAACTCAATTCAGACAGTATGTTTGTGGAGATGGACAGGTCAGAAGATACAGCGGTAGTTGATGATACTTATTTAGAGGAGCAAAAAGAAAATATGGTAAGTGCATACAGAACATTGTTTGCAGAAAATGACAAAATGATTACAAGAGCAGTAATGTCAGCTGTGTTATCGGAACTTCCTATTTTCTTTAATAATATCAGTGAATTGCAGGATTACATTTATAACACGTTGTCTATCTGCACAGACAAAGCAGAAAAACTGGCGTGTATAGAGATAATCAATGGAATAATGGCGGAATAAAAATGGTTTGGTATGAGGATTTGTATGTAGGATACAATCTGCTGGATAAAAAAAGGCAGATTGTTAGAAAAATTAAAAATGGTAAACCAATGTTTAATAAATACGTGATTACTCTGCCACAAAATGACTATGACACATTGGAAATTTATCCGTCGAATGTTCTAATACAGAAATGGTATCGGGATTCAGATATGGTGGTTATCGGGATTGCTGAAGGAAAAGAAGAGGCGATGGATATGATGACTCTGATTATTATGGAGTGTCTGGAACAGACAGGTAGTGTAAATGTAAAAGATTTTATTATGGAGCAGATGGATTAGCCTATGATACATATATTATTGATGATTTTAAAAATAATTGGAATAATTTTATTGGCTATTCTTGCACTATGCCTGTTAATATTGTTTTTTCCGGTAACTTATCAGGTAAGAGGACAGTTGAACGAAAATAACTATCGGGTTTCAGTTCGATGCGGGTGGTTGTTTCATTTGATTCATTTCGGTGGGAGATTTACTAATAAAGAAAATAAAGCACGGTTTTGGATTTTTGGAATCCCAATTAATTTATTAAAAGAAAAAAAAGAAAATTCAAAACCGAATAAAAGTGTAAAAAAGAAGAAAAATTCCGAAGATAAAATAAAAAAAGAAACATTGCGGGAGAAAAAGCATTCCGAAGAGAATACATTCAAAGAAAAACCGGCACAAACACAGCAGAAGAAAGAAGAGAATCAAAAAGAAGAATATTTAGAACAGAAAAAAGAAACGGACAAATTAGATGAAAATCTGAAAGGCAGGAAAAAATTCTTTGATAGATTAAAAGAATTTTTCGGGAAAATATATCAATGGATAGAAAAGACAGGTATAATTTTAAAAAAAGCTCTCTCAGATATAAAAGCAACATATAATAAAGCAAAAGAATTTAAAGCATTTGTCACAGCAAATACAACAAAAGAAGCGTATCGTTATGGAAAGAGAATTGTTTTAAAAACAATTAAGCATATTTTTCCACGGAAAATCAGGGCAGATATTCAGCTGGGATTTGAGGAACCGGATATTACAGGAAAGGTGCTTGGATATATTGCAATGTTATTTGCTGTATTTCATATTAATCCGAAAAAAATATCAATAGAACCTTATTTTGATAAAAACGTAATAAAGGGAAATATTAAAATGAAAGGACATTTTTTGATAGGTGTTCTTCTGATATATGTATTAAAATTTTATTTTAAGAAAGAAATTCATGATATCATAAAAAAGTTTAGTTAAACAAGGAGGCGTTATAATGGCGGACAACAAAAAAACGACAGACGATTTATTAAAAGCAATGGAACAGTTTATTACTACAATATCTGTAGTAGGAGAACCGGTAGTGGTAGGTGAAACAATTATTTTGCCTATGGCAGATGTTTCATTTGGTATGGGAATTGGAACTTTTGCAAAAGGAGAAAACGGCACAGGAGGAGTTGGTGGAAAAATTACTCCAAGTGCAGTATTAGTTATTAAAAATGGCTCTTCAAAATTGATTAGTGTAAAGGATCAGGATGGGTTATCCAGAATTATTGATATGGTTCCGGATATTGTAAATAAGTTTACAAACAAAGAAGAAGATTTTGATGATTTAGATAATGAGTCGGAAGCATAATATTGGGGAAAAGAAACTGCATATGCTGCATATAATAAACTATAACGTTATAGATAAAGTGGGTGTAGTATGCATAGATTATGTGGATTTGCTTTGTTTTGGATGGCAGTGGGTATGATTATATCCATGTTAATTGAAAGTACCTTTTTTGTGGTCTGTATTATTATATTATGTCTAATCATAGGATTTAATTTGTTTTGCAAAAATTAGTGATTGTACAAAATAGAAAAAGAAGAGAGTGACAAAAATGAAGATATCAGATTTATTTCAGGAAAAAACCGTGTTTTCTTTTGAGGTATTTCCACCGAAAAAAGAAAGTGGTGTAGAAACAATTTATAAAACGTTAGAGGAATTAAAGGATTTAAATCCGGATTTTATTAGTGTAACATATGGTGCCGGCGGTTCTGGTGTGGCAAATGCAACGACCATCGACCTGTGTTCAAAAATAAAAAATGAATATCATGTTGAGACGATTGCACATTTATCATGTCTGTATAATACAAAAGAAAGTGTGGACAAGATATTAGATAATTTGAAAATGCAAGGTGTTGAAAATATTCTTGCGTTAAGAGGAGATGTGAATCCGGATTTTGAAGTGGAAAAAGATTTTAAGTATGCATCAGATTTGACAGAGTATATTTTATCAAAAAATATGGGATTTCATGTATCCGGTGCCTGTTATCCGGAAGTGCATCAGGAAGCAGAAAACATGATTGTTGATATTAAAAATTTGAAAAAGAAAGTAGATGCAGGTGCAGAGCATCTGATTTCACAGTTGTTTTTTGACAACCATGCTTATTATGATTTTATTGATAAAGTAAGAATTGCAGGAATTGATGTGCCGGTGGAGGCGGGTATTATGCCGGTTACAAACAAAAAGCAGATTGAGCGTATGGTTTCCATGTGTGGAGCAAGTATTCCGGCAAAATTATCCAAAGTACTGCAAAAGTTTGGAGATGATCCGGTTGCAATGCGTGATGCAGGAATTTCTTATGCAGTGGATCAGATTATAGATCTTGTTGCGAATGGCGTGGATGGTGTTCATATTTATACAATGAATGATCCATATGTGGCAAAGAGAATTACAGACAGTGTTGCAAGTATTGTAAAATAAAACAGGTAAAAGAGATTTCGTTATGAATCATCATGAGAGAAATATTGTAATTGAAGATATTAATTTTGATGAAGCTCTAAGGTATCTGGGGTATGGAGGAAGTGTACCGGATGATAAAACAAAGGAGCTTCTTTTATCGTGTGGAAAACAGCTGAAGTGCTCTATGGAAGGAAAATTTGTTTATAAGGTGTTTGGATTGTGTGACGGTCACATTCTGGGAGCGGATTTTATATTACGGGGACAAGCAATTAAGAATCATTTGAAAAATTGCAACAAGGTTATTTTTATGTGTGCTACTTTGTCTGCCGGTGTGGATTTGCTGATAAGAAGACAGCAGATTACAGGAATGGCAGAAGCTATGATAACCGACAGCCTTGCATCGGCTGTCATAGAGCAGGTATGTGATAAAGCGGAAGAGATTATATTAAGAGATTTTGCAGAGTATGAACATACATGGAGATTTGGTTTGGGATATGACGATTTTCCATTAGAGTGCCAGAAACAGTTTCTAGATATATTGGATGCACCAAAACGTATTGGGGTATGTGCCAATGACAGCATGATGCTGACGCCGACGAAGTCCGTCACATGTGTGATAGGTCTTGGACATGGACTTAACACTTCCACAAAGAGGAGCTGTGAGATGTGTAGTCTGAGAGAAAAATGTCAGTTTCGAAAACAAGGGCTGACTTGTGGAAAATAGATTTGTTAGTATTTATTATTAGAGAATGAAGTGTTGAAAAAATTAGGAGAGAAGTATGGCAAAAGATATTTTTAGTCAAGAGTATATTATATTGGATGGCGCAATGGGTACAATGCTGCAGCAAAAA
>CANPET010000111.1 GCA_947573465.1 uncultured Eubacterium sp. | reverse complement strand
TTATAATCCACTTCTTTATAATCAGCATCTACTACTTTCAAAATATTATTGTATAGATATTCATGTCCTGAGAAATTATTCATCAAACCTTTATTGTATAACGTTTTTGCTATATTAAATACTCTATATGAAGAAATTGTACTATAGTAATAACTTCCATCTTCCATCAATGCATAAGCTCTAACTTTATACTTTGCATTGAATTCTCTAGCATTTTTTGCTGAGAACAAAGTAGTTCTTGCAAAATACGTTGCTGTAGTCGAAGTTCCCATATTAACTGGTATTGTTCCTATATTCGTTGATTCCATAAATGCTACATATGGACTTGTTGCTCCCACATACATATCAGTATCATCTACAGTATAAGATTGATTTCCATTTTCAACGATAGCATATACAAATCCCCATTTAGAAACCTTTTTACCTTCAATTATCGGTTCTACAGAACCAATTACTCTACTTCCTTCCGAGATAGTACTTATCTGATAGCCTTCAATTTGAACATTATCATTTACAACAATCTCTGGTTTCGCAGGTGTAGTACGTTCTTCTGTTGTTGGCACCTCCAATGTTGTAGGTGCCTCTTTTGTCGTAGTAGGTACTTCTGTTGTAGTAGGTACTTCTGTTGTTGGTGTTTCCCCTTCAAAAGTATGTTTCATAGAACACATGTCAGACTCCACACCATCTTTGACTGCTGTGATGCCTATTGTATATTCACCACTTGTCTGGAAAAACTCACTTGATACACTGTAAGCTGAACCTGTAATTCCTGTTGCAACACATTTTCCATTTACATAGAAGTTATAAGTAACATCCTCCATTCCTGCCCATGCAAAATAATATGGCAAAGCATCATTTCCTGCATATACCAGACCAAATGGTGCCTTTGGTTTTGTACTGCCTGCCTCTGTTGTTATAGGTTCCTTTGTTGATGGTACTTCTGATGTAATTCCACCTGCTACAATTTTTCCATAAGCGTAGTCTGTTTTATAACCACCATTATCATCATATCTTATGAAATAATAAACAATATATTGTCCTTTACTTCCTGAAAAATTATCGTTACGTGTCCAGCCATTTTCCGTACTTTCCATTCCCCATGAAACAAATCCTAGTTCTGAACGATCGCTTGCTAATTTTGCTGCTTCACTCTCTGTATTTACAATTCTATAAAGTACATTAATTGCTTTATATCCTGTACCTCCATTAATTGTAAACGTACCCTTAGCCTCACTGTCAAAACTCAAATAAATATCATCATTTAATAAAATTGTTCCTGCAGGAACCCATTTAGCATGTAATGTCAAATCACCATTTGTATTTGCTGTAATGGATTCAATACGTTTCTCAAATGAAGCATCTCCATACCAGCCATAGAAATCATATCCATCTCTTACAGGTTTGTCTAAAGAATATGTTTGTCCATATGTATATGATTCTGGATAAAGACTTGTATTTACTTTATTTCCACTATTCATGTTATAGGAAACACTATAATTTGCTCTATTATAATATACTTTTAATACTAATGAGCCATCATTTGTAACTATTCCTGTAAGAATATTATTACTGTTAGATGAATCATAGGTATATCCCGTAAGATTCTTTGCTGAAACTGTTACTCTTTCACCCGCATTCGCATATTTTACAGTTGTATCTACTAATGAATAATTACTGCTATTTAAATCTTTTCCATAGTACTCAACTGTGTAAGTTGCTTTTCCTACATCATCAGAATTTACCAATGTCATAGCATTCGGTGATGCTTTCACTGTTGCTGTATATCCTGAATCATTAGTAAATTTAACACTCTGCACGGAAGATGTTGGATTATATACGGCAAATGTATATTTTCCATTTTTGTTGAATACAGAGCCCATTGCACTTGTTGACTTAAATGATAAGTCTGGTGTACCGTATTCCATTAATGATTTAATGTAATGATATGTATGTGCCTGTGTTTCTCCATCATTTACTGCCTGTTTTGTCCAAACAGTATTCATTGCATACTCAGGATCTGCCAATGCATAATATGCTGCCCACATATCATTCCATTCACCAACACTTCCGCCTTTGGCAAATTCCGAATTTTTGTCATAATTATAAAATTCTTTTATATAATCTTTTCCACCATTTAATAAATAGAATGACCATGACTGCATTGGGCATATCTGAATACCCTGAGTATATTTCTGACCAAACCATGTTGCATAGTCCGCTTTTCCGCCCCATACCATAGATGCCATTGGTGGTTCATATTTTGTACTTTCAATATGGTATATATCTTTATCTATATCAAACCAATAATTGTCAGCAGCTGCCACTTCAGTTGTATAAAGATAAATACCTAAATCTCTAATCTTTGTATCCCCTGTAAGTTCTCCAAATAAAATGATACCTGCCCATGCATTAATTGCTTCAGATGTAGATTCCTGATTATTACCTGTACGCTCATCTTCATAACCTGATGCCCATGAATGACCTTCATATGGTGAAAAACTTCTAAGATATGGATAAGCATTTCCACAATCTGTTACGCAGTCTGCCTGATTTCTATAAGGAGATGCAATATCATATACTAACTGTTTTACAACGTCCTTATACTTATCGAGCCACTCTTTATCATAAAGACCTACACTAGCTGCTGCCTCAATGAAATATCCATAATGAAAATGATGATCATTAAACTGATCCACTGCATTAAATGATGTAGGATATCCTAACAGTACACCTACCCCTTCACCTAAATAAGTAAAGTAATTTTTATCTTTTTCTCCAGAATAAGTAAACCATTCTGTAAGATTTGCTTCTAATTTATTAAGTACTTTGTCTGCTGATTCATCATCACCTACAGATTTTGCTGCAGCCACAAGCTGTACTGCTCTGTTTAATTTCTTACCATGATAATATGTTTCCTGTCCGGATTCATTTACAAACAAAGACTCATTTGCTGCAGCTTTTACATATTTTTTAAGCTGTTCTCTTCCTTCAGTATCGTCGTCAGACAAAGATGGCATATATGGAAGAATTCCTTTGTATGTCATAGATGTCTTATAAGATTCCCCCTTTACAAACTTCATGATTCCTCTTAAAGTTACTGCCTGCTGTTCCATGTAAGAATATCCTGACATATATTTGTACTGATGTGGAAGAATTCCCATAATTGTTCCATCTGCAGTACTTTCATCCTTTTTGGAGACTGTGTACTGATATGTTGTGTCAATGGTACTGTTACTTTCATTGTACTGATAATCTGCTTGTGTATTTGTTATAAAGTTAAAAGCATATGGTCTGTATTCTTTTGCATAGTTAATTGCTGTATCATCTTTGTAATTCTGACCCTCACATAACCATGCCAATGTCATATAACTCTTATTCGAAGGTAATGTTATTTTTAATTTACCAATACCATCATTTCCTGTATTATCTGTTGTTCCTGTATGTTCTACATTTGCTCCTTCAGGGAGATAAATTGCATAATACTGATATGTAAGTCCAGGATATCCATTAACCGAACTGGTAATGTCATTTGTTCTGAACACAAGTATTTTTGAACCGTTATATATATCTTCATAAATAGTTTTACTTGGGAATGTAACACGTAATTTTTCCAAATATAAAACATTAGAATTTGTTAATTCCATGAAGGTAAACGGACTTCCCTGTGTCATAATTGTTCTCATCGACTTAGAACCACTTGTGGTTAATGCCTCATAAGACCAATCTGTTATCTGATCGATATTATTATTTGTACAAGTCCACTCTGGAGAAATTTTAAATTCACCTAAGGTATCATTATCCTTGATATTATATGCACTTACATTTGTAGCATTACTTGTCATAGATGGCTTATTCACTCTCAATCCATCCTTTTTCATCAAATAACACATAGGAAATGCATATGCAGTACCAGACAGGGCATTTGTCTTGTCTGCATCTCTGTCTCCTTCTAAATCCCATAACCAGTTACTTGCCCAATCATTAGTATCCAATGCCTGATGATTTTTGTTATAATTGTCTGTTGTAAATCTATACGTCTCCTGCGTAGAAGTTCTTGGCAGTTTAGAAGCCTCTGTCTCATTAGAACCAATTCCAATACTACCACTTCCAATCGTTTTTATCGGTAAATTATCTGCACTAACTTTTTTTGCAAATGAGAAATCATTCATATTAGAAAATACAAATGAAAAAAACACTGCAAAGCAAATCATAACCGATATTATTCTTTTTGTTCTTTTACCGTAATACATATTTTCCCTCCATAAATTGCATGCAAATTCTTTCGCAATAAAACTCCAATAGATTGTAGCATATATCCTATTTACATATCAGTGTGTTTTTTTTATTGAAGTGTCCTTTTTTATAAAAAAATTATCATCCTGTATCTCTTAATACTCAGGATGATAATTTTATTCTATTTGCTTATTATTCTTTTGCCAGCATGATTCACATATGCTCTTACTTTATATTTCTTTAATTTTTTTCCTTTTTTAAGAAGAATTTTTGTTTTTTTATTTCCCTTTACAGTTGCAACCTTTTTATTTTTTTGATAAATGAAATATCCATCAACTCCTTTTATCTTATTCCAAGAAATCTGTATCCCCTTTTTTTGTTTTTTCACTTTACATTTTGGAGTTTTTAGTTTTAATGTTTTTTCCACAGAAACAAAATCTGAATATACTTTTTTGTTACCATTTATTATATAGGATTTCACCCTAAAAGTATACTTGATTCCAGGCTTTAATTTCTTTATGGTACACTCACCTATATTACCATCAGTAATTTTCTTTACTAGTTTATATTTGCCTTTCAATGTTTTACACCATATTTCATTTCCGTCTGCCACACCAGAATTAATCCAAGACAAATAAACACTATTATAGGATAACTTTACAGCTTCTAAACTTTCTACTTTATTGTTTTTTATGCCAGGCCATTCTTTTCGTAAGTACTCTACTCTGTTTTTTAACCATGTCTGTAACATATCAACATTTTCTTTATAGGTACCTGGATGATTTTCAAACTCCAATCCTATTGGATTATCACATGTAGAATATCTTTTTGTAATGTCCCAACCAGCACCACCATTCATAACAGATTCATAATTTCTTTCAAAGGATTTTCCATATTTTTTTAAGAGAGTGCTAATCTGACTGTCACCTAATCCATTCTTTTGATACATATTTTCTATAGTTACAATCATTTTTTTTACCCGTTCATTTAACTTTGAAATAAATTCATCACTCTTAATCAAATACGAATACCACTTCATCTGTGTACAGTATAACTTTTTATAGCTAATATTTCCATCATAATAGTCTTTATAGAATTTTTTAGAAGCATTACCTGAAGATAAATCTACATCCCATAATGGTCCTGCATACATTTTATCGTTTTTTACATAAAATCTTGTGGAACTATAATTAAAATCCACTGCCTTAAATATCTCACTTACAATATAGTAGTTGACGAAAGAATCCACATCAATATATTTTGAATACTCAGACATACGATATGTCTTTAATGAACTCTCTACTTTTTTCAGATATTCTTCTATGTTTTTGTATTGACTATCTGTAGGTACTTCCGGTTCATTAATTGCAAAACGCACACCATTTTTTGTTTGAACGTAAGTGACATCTGATTCATACCGCTCCCGCTCCAGCTCCAGCATAAAATCATTTCCTGTCTCATCAATTTCTACTTTACCTGTTCCTGCCTCAATCGGCTCTGTAATCAAATAATTTCCACAAAGTTTATTATTGTAATATAAATCAACAAATCTTATCTGTGAAATATAATCTAATCCCATTTTTGTACCAAGTTCTAAACATAAGGCATTTCTCATTAATGTTTTGTCAAAAGCATTTGCCAACACATTCCATTTCTTACCTTTATCCATTCCCAAAACAGAAACCTTTGAACTAAATTTAATTTTTACAGGTTTCTTTTCTGCCTTCATCGTGGAATTTCCTCTTAGTTTGACAGATGCATTAACATCACTGATATCAATCGTTCCGTCAGCCCTTACCACATCAATGGTTGCT
>CANPET010000110.1 GCA_947573465.1 uncultured Eubacterium sp. | reverse complement strand
CAGAGGATATAAAAACAGGAAAATTTAAGAGTGTATACTTAATTTGTGGAGAAGAAGAGTATTTAAAGTTAAATTATAAAAATCAGCTCATCAAAGCAATTGCAGGCGACGATACAATGAATCTTGGAGTTTATGAAGGTAAAAACTTTGATGTGAATGAAGTGATAGATACGGCGGAGACCTTTCCGTTTTTTGCAGAGCGAAGACTGATTGTTATGGACGGCAGCGGTTTGTTTAAAAGCGGCGGTGAAGAATTGGCAGAATACATGAGTAAAATACCAGAGAGCACAGTATTTTTGTTTGTGGAACATGATGTTGACAAGCGGAGTAAAATGTACAAGGCTGTAAAAGCTAACGGACATATCTGTGAGATTAACCGTCAGACAGAAAAAGATTTAGCAATGTGGGCTGCAAGAATTTTTGCCCGTGACGGAAAAAAAATTACCAATGCAAATATGTCATATCTTATTGCAAATGTTGGAACGGATATGGAAGTATTGTCTAGAGAAATCGAAAAACTAATTAGTTATGATTTAAAAAAAGATGTTATTGCGAAAGAAGATATTGATGCTGTCTGTATTAAACAATTAAACATTCGTATCTTTGATATGGTCGATGCAATATCAGTAAAAAATCAAAAGAAAGCTTTAGACTGTTATTATGAATTGGTTGCGGAGAAAGAGCCTCCTATGCGTATTCTTTTTATGGTTGCGAGGCAGTTTCATCTGATATTACAGGCAAAAGATTTATCAGCCAGAGGTATGAGCAGAGAGCAGATTGCAAGTGCTATGGGAGTTCAAGGGTTTATCGCAAATAAAAGTATTAGCCAGAGTAGAAATTTTTCTGTGGCAGAGTTAAAAGCAGCATTAGCGGAAAGTGTTAAAACAGAAGAGATGATTAAAAAAGGTACTTTGGATGAAAACATCGGAGTGGAAATGCTCTTAGTGAAATATAGTAGAAAAGGTTAAAAGATAACTAGTTTGAGACTAGGTATGAATTACAAGTATATACAATATGTGAAAAAAAGATTGACAATGGATATAAGAGATGTTATTGTGTACATACAATAAATAACATTTATCTCGACATAAAAGTATTGATTTTGTATGTTTGTTTGTATATAATAATATTAACAAAGTTATTTGTTAAAAGAGTGGTGAGCCTCTACCAATAAGTGGGGAGTTAAAAGAGCGGTGAGCCTCTACCAATAAGTGGGGAGTTAAAAGAGCAAAGAGGAGATGAATGTTTTTCATCTTCTCTTTTGTGTCTTACAAAATAAATATGGTATTCAAAAGTTGAGTGAATGGAAACGAAAGGATAATAAAATGGAGAAATTGGAATTATATAGGGTAACAGACAAGTATATTGATTTTTTGAGACAGATTGATTCCGTAAATATTAAAACAAATAAAGAGGAAAAAAGACCATATGTTGGTGTTGTATTGAAAGTACATAATGTCAAATATTTTGCACCATTATCGTCACCGAAAGAAAAATATAAGAAGATGAAGAATAATCTAGATTTTATAAAAATATGCAATGGCGAACAAGGAGCGATTAATTTGAATAATATGATACCTGTTGTTGATAAAGCACTTTTAAAAGTTGATATCGAACAGGAAGAAGTACAATATAGGAATTTATTATATGATCAAATAAAATATATAAACGAAAATGCCGACAGAATATGTAAAAAAGCAGAAAAACTTTATATCAGTGTTACAGAGTATCATAGTTTTTTTGAAAGTAGATGTGTAAAATTTAAAGAACTAGAAAAACAAAGTAAAGAATACAAAGGGTAAACACATTTAAGAGATAATAAAAAGAAGTTGTAGAGAAAAAACTACAACTTCTTTTTATTTTACAATTTCATAGAAACTATGCAATTGTGTTAACTAATTTTGTTAATCTGGAAACTTTTCTAGCAACGTTGTTCTTGTGGTAGATACCTTTTGAACCAGCCATTGTGATAGCCTTTGTAGCTGCCTTTAAAGCTTCATCAGCAGCAGCCTTATCATTTGCTGCTACAGCTGCTTCAACTTTCTTGATTGCTGTCTTAACTGCTGATTTTGCTGCTTTGTTTCTTTCGTACTTTGTCTGATTAACTAAAATTCTTTTTTTTGCTGACTTAATGTTAGCCATTTTTCTTACCTCCGCGATAATTAAAAAAATTTGATTTCCGTTGAGAGAGATTGGAAATCTGTTTCACAGTCTGCGTCCTTTGGAATATGCGGACTACGACGCAGACATCAAAAAATATTTTAGTAGAAATGAGATATATTGTCAATACTAAATTCATGAAAGTATAACATTAGGAGGCTATATGAAGAACATTTATACAGACTTAGCATTAGAAGAGAGAGAACGGTTTGAAAGAAATGTAGAAATAAAAGGCGTAGAAATAAAAAATAATTATGATAAAGACATTCATATGAATACAACAGTCGTGGACATTGTAAATGAAGAGGGAGCAAAATCCATGGGAAAACCGGTAGGAAGTTATATTACGATGGAATCAAGAGTATTGAAAGCTCCGGAAGAAACAGAACGCAGAAGTATTGCATCAAAATTGGCAGAACATTTATTAGAAGTAATTCAAAAAGATCATGTGAAATCTGTATTGATTGTTGGATTGGGTAATATGCAGGCAACACCGGATGCTCTTGGACCAAGAACGGTAAAAGAAGTTCTTCCAAGCGAAAAGGTTTACTGTATTGCTCCCGGAGTATTGGCACAGACCGGTATGGAGACATTTGATATAGTAAAAGGAATTGTAGGAGAGGTAAATCCGGATATCGTAATTGCAGTTGATTCACTGGCTGCAAGAAATGTCAGAAGAATTACTACAACCATTCAGATTACAGATACGGGAATTACACCGGGAGGGGGAATTGGAAATCAGAGAAAAGGGTTAAATCAGGAGAGCCTTGGGAAAAAGGTTATTGCAATTGGTGTTCCTATGGTAGTCAGCGGAGCTACAATTGTAAATGATACGATGGAGAATCTGATTAAAATCTTATCCAAGACGAACAACCATTGTGTAGCGAATTTATTTAAAGATTATACAAATGAGGAAAAGTATCAGTTGTTTGAAGAATTATTGTCGGAAGAGACGGAGCAGATGTTTGTTACACCTAAGGATGTAGATGAAATTGTTGAAAATTTAAGTACTACAATTGCACATGGATTAAATGAATTTTGCAGACAGGCATTGTTCTAATGTGAAAGAACCTCACATATATTATATAAGTGGGACAAAGGTGAGGTAATCCGGTGCAAAGAGGAATAAGAAAAAACACAAATCGAATATTGCTTCCGAACATGATGATTTCACAGTCGCTGATTCAATCAGTGATGAAAGGAATTATTATTATTCTATGCCTTTATATTGCAATAAAATGCGTAAATCTCATTACGGGAGACAGGGCAAAAGAAGCCAGCAGTCAGGTAATCAGTGACACTTCGAAAATGCTGGCAAAAGAGATTGTGGAGAATGGAAGCGTTATGAGCCGATATATGCTGTATATAGAAAACCACGGTTCCATGACGGAGGCAGCAAAAAAAGAAGTATTGGATCAGATTGTTTCTGATTATATCAATCACAGTGAGTATACTTATGACACCAGTGATCCGGGATACCAACAGGTGGTAAATCTCATATATGAGAATGCAGGATATGTAGAAGAAGAGACGACTGTTCAGCCAAAGAAGGAAGAATCAAAGAAAAAAGAAAAAAATGTTAAAACTGCGGCAAATGTAATTGTTCCAATGCCGAAAGTTAAGGGGAAATTATATACAGCAAACAATATAGGAAGTTTTGAGAATGTTATTAGTAAATTTTATATTGTAACAGCTGCAACTACGATTAAAGAAAGCGATATGCCGATTAAAGCTGCGATGAATGAGAAGTTCAAAATAAAGGGAAATAATAAAAAACCACAGATTCTTATTTATCATACACATTCTCAGGAAGAGTTCAGTAACAGTAATGGAAATGAAGCGACTACAATTATTGGAGTAGGAGACCGTCTGGCAAGGATTCTGGAAGAGCAGTTTGGTTATAATGTAATACATGATAAATCTACATATGATATTGTAGATGGCAAATTAGATAGAAACGAAGCCTATGACCAGTCAAGAGCAGGAGTGAAAAAAATACTTGATAAATATCCATCTATCAGTTTGATTTTGGATATTCATAGGGATGGAGTGAATGAAAACACCAGATTAGTTACAGAAATTAATGGTAAGAAAACTGCACAGGTAATGTTCTTTAATGGAATGTCAAGATTCAAAACGACAGGAAACATTGATTATCTTTATAATCCATATCTATATGAAAATTTAGCATTATCATTGCAGATGAAAGTAAATGCAGAGGCATATTATCCGGGATTTGCAAGACACAATTATGTAAATGCATATAAATATAATTTAGATTTGTGCAAACAGTCCATGTTAATAGAAGTAGGAGCTCAGACGAATACATATCAGGAAGTACGAAATGCGGCAGAACCATTGGCGAGATTGATTGATATTGTTATGGGAAATAAAAAGAAATAAAAAATATGCAGTTTGTGGAAAAATCTACAACTGCATATTTTTATTCTATAGAATAAAAATGCTCCGCTAAGGATGCGCAGCTCGCGGAGATGTAGTTATGCTAGCGCAACCGCTCGCGCGCGAAGTGTCGCAAGCGACACTTTGTTCTAATCTTATTTGCTTCCGGTAGAACCAAATCCACCGATGCCTCTTACGGTGTCAGATAACTCTTCCACTTCATCAAAATCAACTTTTAAAAATGGAGCAATTACCATCTGGGCGATGCGCTCTTTTGGCTCAACAACTCTTGTTTCTGAGGCATGGTTATATAGAGCAACAGTAATTTCCCCGCGGTAATCTGCATCAACGACTCCAACCTTGTTGGCAGGAGCCAGTCCCTTTTTACAGGAAAGACCACTTCTGGCGTAAATAAATCCTGCATATCCCATCGGGATTTCCATTGCAATACCTGTTCCGATAAAAGCAGTTTCACCAGGCTCAATCGTGACAGCTTCATCAATACATGCATATAAATCAGCCCCCGCTGCGTATTCTGAACCATAGGTTGGAATCACAGCGTTTTCATTTAATTTTTTTATATTCATCTTTATGTTTCCTCCAAATATTTTTTGAGATTTTAGTTTTCAGGTTAAAAAAGATGATAGTCGTTTTTCCCAAAGTACAATCTCACCACGTTCTAAAGTTTCCGGGATTTTAATTGGCCGCTGGTTTTCAGAACCTCTGAAAACCAGACTTGGGTTTTTCAGGGATTCAATAAATGGTCCATCCACTAAAACATCAATATAGGACAGCAGCTCTCTTGTTTCATCCCATTCTTTGTACATATGAGCCATGACATCTTTTTCAAATTCATATCCGGTAAAACACCAGATTGTTTTATCGGGATAAGTTTCTTTTATTTTTTTTGCAAGAGGAAGAAGACCACGCTGATTCACTCTCTCTAGTGGTTCTCCACCTAAGAATGTCACACCGGCATAGGCGCCAAAACTTAAAGTATCAATAATATAATCTATCGTCTCGTCGTTAAAAACTTTTCCGTAATTAAAATCCCATGCCTGTTCATTAAAGCAGCCGGGACATCTGTGATGACAGCCGCTGACAAATAATGAAACTCTGATGCCGGGACCATTTGCCACATCATAAGTTTTGATTTCAGCATAATTCATAATTTGACTACCTCCTTGTAATAATAATGTATAAAAGAATATCTTTATATATTATCTTTTACTGCCTGACTTACAACATCTGCCACAATCGGATTGAATGCTTCCGGTAATATATTTTCTTCATTTAGTTCATCATCAGGTACCAAAGATGCAATAGCCAAAGCAGCAGCCAATTTCATTTCTTCTGTAATCTGTTTTGCACGTCCCTCCAAAGCACCTTTAAAAATACCAGGGAATGCAACCACATTGTTTACCTGATTTGGAAAATCGGAACGTCCGGTTCCAACGACTCTTGCACCGGCAGCTTTTGCTACATCCGGCATAATTTCAGGAACAAGAT
>CANPET010000109.1 GCA_947573465.1 uncultured Eubacterium sp. | reverse complement strand
TGTAGCTCCCATGTAAGCAAGTTCGCGAAGTTCTGCATAGGTAATTGTATTAATTGCCTCCGGACTGTTAATAATTCTAGGATCACAAATCAAGAATCCACTGACATCTGTCCAGTTCTCATAAATCTTTGCGTCTGCTGCTCTTGCCACAATAGAACCTGTAACATCAGATCCCCCTCTTGAAAATGTCTTAATTGTTCCATTCGGCATAGAACCATAGAATCCAGGTATTACCGCATACTCTGTCTTTGCAAGCTTTGGAGCCAATTTTTCTGCTGTTTTATCCCAGTCAAAATTTCCTCTCTCATCAAAGAAAATATATTTTGCTGCATCGATAAAATCAAAGCCTAAATATTTTGCCAAAACTTTACTATTCAAAAACTCTCCACGGCTGGCTGCATAATCTCTACCTGCCATATGTGAAAACGCACCTTTGATTGTCTCAAAATCTTCATCTAATGAAAAATCTGCAATGCCAAGTTCTTTAATAATTCCATTATATCTATCCTTTATCGACTGAAACTGTTCCTCAAACTCTTCTCCTTCTGATGCAAGTTCATAACAGTTATATAACATATCTGTAACCTTTATATCTTCAACAAAACGCTTTCCCGGTGCTGACGCTACTACAAAACGTCTTGTCGGGTCTTCTAATATGATATCCGCAACCTTTTTAAACTGCTTCGCATCAGCAAGCGAGCTTCCACCAAATTTTACAACCTTTGTCTCTTTCATAATTTGCCTCCTATTGCTTCATTTAGAAGTGCCTGCACTTCTAGTCGAAGCACAAACGCAGGATTGAAAATCACTTTCAACCTTTCCTTCTTTTTCGTCTTCTCTCATTATATTTTATGTAAATTCTGCATTAAGTCAACTACTTTGATAGTAAATAATTCATCATTTCATATCCATTTGCCATAAACAAACCGCTTCCCTTACCACATTTTTCATTATAATCCAATGTGCTTTCTTTGATATCTGTACTGTCAAAAAGCATATATGGAACCGGATTGCTGGTATGGGTTCTCACGCATATTGGTGTTGGATGGTCCGGCATGACAAGCATACGGTAATCCTCCCCTGCTTTGTCCAATGCATCTTTTATTACTTTAATCACTCTGGAATCCAAATTTTCTATTGCTTTTATCTTTCTCTCTACACTTCCCTGATGTCCCATTTCATCCGGGGCTTCTACATGCACATACGCCATGTCATATCCTTCGTTCAAAAGAACATCTACTGCTGCTTCTGCCTTCCCCTCATAATTCGTATCCAGTCCGCCATTTGCACCTTCTACTTCAAGAACTTTCATATCTGCTCCTATAGCAATTCCTTTTAAAAGATCTACTGCTGAAATCATCGCACCCTTTTTGTGATTCTTTTCTTCAAAAGAAGTTACACAAGGTCTGGTTCCGGCACCCCAGAACCATAAAGAATTGGCAGGATTTAATCCATTCTTCATTCTCTCGATATTAATTGGATGATTTGCTAAAATTTCATAACTTTTCTCCTGCATCTTGCGAAGAATTTCATCCTGTGGCAGATACTGTCCGATTTTCTGTCCCAATACATCATGAGGTGGAGTAAGTGTTACAACTTCTCCATGATCCCATATCGTAAGATGTCTATAACTTGTTCCAACATAAAATTTGTACACATCTGTTTCTAACTCTTTGCGTACTGCTTCTAATAATACAGCAGCATCTTCTGTGCTGATTTCACTAGAACTGTGATCAATAATCGTCTTTTCTTCATATGGTAAATCATCTGTAGATACCGTCACAATATTGCATCGGAGCGCCACATCTGTGGTCTTCATATCGACACCGATACTTAATGCCTCCAATGGAGAGCGACCTGTATAATATTTTTTTGGATCATATCCTAAAACAGATAAATTTGCTGTATCACTCCCGGGACTCATTCCTTCCGGTATTGTATGTACTAAACCAACCTCTGCCTGTTTTGACATTTTATCCATAGTTGGTGTATCTGCATATTCTAATGGTGTTTTTCCTCCCAATTCTTCAATTGGTTCATCAGCCATACCGTCACCTAAAACAACTATATATTTCATCTTTTACTCCATTCTGCTGCAATGCCGCTTATAAATATTATGAATTCTATTCTTCTATACAACGAATAATATTAAAACGCAACTAATCAGAGTCGGCTTACGCCTCGACCCTGATTCTTGTTATAACTTTTCCAAGTTTGTCTGCTTTTCCGTCAAAATCTTCTTCGCTCATTTTCGCTGTAATAAATCCGATTTCTCCTTCAATTCCTGCATCAACATATTCTACATTTCCAAATACTGCTTCTGCTTCTTCTTTTGACACATTCGCTCTTACAAAGAACTGTTTCTTAGACTGTGCGAAATCCTCTAATTCTAATTTTTCTTCATCCCACATTACCGTTGTTGAAACGTTAAGATGTCTTACGCTATCTACCACGTCAGATACAACTGCACTGGCTGTTGGAAGTTTACCGGCTCCACTGCCGATAAATACTAAATCCCCTACCATGTTTCCACGAACCAAAATACCATTGACAACATCACTTACATTGTATAACGGATGATCCGGTGCTAGTAATCTAGGCGCAACGGATGCAACGACTGCATCATCTTCATTTTTACACTTTCCAAGTAATTTAATAGAACGTCCCATAGCCTTTGCATATTTAAAATCAGTTGCTGTTATTTTTGAAATACCCTCTGTATAAATTTCTTCAAAATCTACTGTCTTTCCTTTTGCAAGAGATGCCAGAATCGCAATCTTTCTTACAGCATCAAAGCCTTCGATATCAGCTTCCGGGTTACGCTCTGCATATCCCAAATCCTGCGCCATCTTTAATGTGCTGTCAAAATCAGCACCTTCTTTATCCATCTTTGTGAGAATATAGTTTGTTGTTCCATTTAATATTCCAGTAATCTCACAGATCTTATCTGCTGTGATATGCATATTAATTGGACGGATAATAGGAATACCGCCACCTACAGCAGCTTCAAATAAGAAGTTTCTATTATTTGATTGAGCAATTTTAATTAATTCTGCTCCATACTTTGCAACCAATTCCTTGTTTGATGTACAAACACTCTTTCCTGCTTCTAATGCTGACTTTACAAAATCATATGCAGGCTTTAAACCGCCCATAACTTCAATAACAACTTCCACTTCCGGATCGTTTAATATCACATTATAATCATGTACCAAAACGCTCTCACAAGGGTCACCAGGAAAATCTCTTAAGTCAAGCACATACTTAACTTCAATTTCCTCTCCTGCATTGGCTGTAATTAAATCCTTATTCTCATTTATTATTTCAAATACTCCTGAACCCACAGTTCCATATCCTAATATTGCAACTTTAATCATATTCTCCTCCTCGTTGTCATATGAAAGAGTATTTCAACTCCCTTTAAAAATTATACTTGTAGATTTTAGCATGGTTACATACAATTATCAACTAATTTCATTATCTTTATCAAGATTTACCCATTTTAAGTAAGCATTAATAAACGGGTCCAGATATCCATCCAATACTTTGTTCACATCTGTAACCTCTTCATTTGTCCTATGGTCTTTCACCATAGTATATGGCTGCATAACATAGGAACGAATCTGATTTCCCCAGCCAATCTCCTTTACCTCACCTCTGATACCGGAACGTTTTTCTTCCTCTTCCTGTTTCTTCAATATATACAACTTTGATTTTAACATCTTCATTGCCCTGTCTTTATTCTGCAGCTGGGAACGTTCATTCTGGCATTGAACGACAATACCTGTTGGAAAATGAGTGATGCGAATAGCTGATGATGTTTTATTGATATGCTGTCCACCAGCTCCACTCGAACGATATGTATCTATTCGAATATCGTCATCATTGATTTCCACGTCCAAATCCTCTTCAATATCCGGCATAACATCCAGAGATGCAAATGATGTCTGTCTCTTTCCTGCCGCATTAAACGGAGAGATTCTTACCAGTCTGTGTACTCCCTTCTCTGATTTCAGATAACCATAGGCGTTTTCTCCGGATACCTGAAATGTAATTGATTTAAGTCCTGCCTCATCACCATCCAGAAAATCCAATACTTCTGTCTTATATCCTTTAGAATCTGCCCATCTGGTAAACATACGATAAAGCATATTTGCCCAATCACAGGACTCTGTTCCTCCTGCACCTGCATTAATCTTCAGAACCGCATTACATTTATCATAATCACCGGAAAGAAGCGTCTCAATTTTTACCTTATCAAATTCTTTTACAAAGACTTTCCACTCTGCTTCCACCTCTTCCACCATATCCGGATCTTCTTCTTCATTCCCCATCTCTATCAAAACACCCAAGTCTTCGTACTGGTTTTGTAACCGCTCAATTAATTCCAGACTGCCTTTCAGTGTTTTTAACTCTTTCATGATTTCGCTTGATTTTTCTATATCGTCCCAAAATCCCGGCTCTTCCATCATCTGTTCAATTTCTTCAATTCTCGCCTGTTTGATATCAATATGAAACGAGTCTGCTAATTCCTTTACTCTGCTTTCATATTGACTCCATTCGTATTTGTACTGCTCTAATTCAACCACAAAAATACCTCAACACTAATCTTCAAAAAGGTGCTGTCGCACGAAATATTTTCTTTGTACGGCAACACCTTTATTTATTTTATAAAACGCAAATTCACTTATGCTTTTCTGCCACAGCAATTTTTATACTTTTTACCACTTCCACAAGGACATGGATCATTTGGATAAACCTTAGCCTCTTCTCTCTGCTTTGGCTTTCTTACTCCACTGTCATCATCCTTGTTCGTTCCGGTAACCTTTGCTACCTCTTCACGCTCTACATTCTGCTCCACCTGAATATGATACAGAGTCTTTACTGTGTCTATCTTAATGTTTTCAATCATAAATCCAAACATCTCAAAGCCCTGAATCTTATACTCAATCGCAGGATCCTTCTGACCATAAGCCATAAGCCCGATTCCCTGCTTTAACTGTTCCATGTCATCTAAGTGATCCATCCACTTTCTGTCAATAACTTTCAAAAGAACAATTCTCTCCAACTCTCTAATATGTTCCGGCTCTGGGAATTCTGCTTCCTTTGCCTCGTATAATTTCAATGCTTCTTCTTTTAACATCTGTTTAAACTCAGATTTATTTAAGCCTTCCATTTCTTCCTGTTTCATGGAAAGTTTAAAAGGAATAATTTCAAATAATGACTGAGCAAGTCCTGCCAAATCCCAATCCTTTGCCTGTTGGTCATCACGAATGAACATATCTACCTGAGATTCTATGACTTCATTTACCATTTTGATAATGGAATCTCTCATATTCTCGCCATTCAGAACTCTTGCTCTTTCTGTATAGATAATCTCTCTCTGGTCATTGTTTACCTTATCATATTCCATAAGGTTCTTTCTGATACCAAAGTTATTTCCTTCAATCTTCTTCTGTGCTCTTTCAATTGTGTTGGTCAGAGACTTATGATGAAGTTCCTCATCTTCCGGAACTCCCAATGCATTAAAGATTGACATTAATTTTTCAGAAGCAAACAGTCTCATAATATCATCTTCTAAAGAAATGAAGAATTTTGACTCACCGACATCTCCCTGACGACCGGAACGACCACGCAGCTGATTATCAATACGTCTGGATTCATGTCTCTCTGTACCAACAATCTTTAATCCACCTGCTGCCTTTGCCTCCTCATCAAGTTTAATATCAGTACCACGACCAGCCATATTTGTGGCAATCGTTACTGCACCATGACGTCCAGCCTCTGCTACGATTTCAGCCTCCATCTCATGGAACTTCGCATTCAATACCTTATGTGGAATACCACGTTTCTTTAACACTGCACTAATTTCTTCTGAAGAATCGATATTAATTGTACCTACCAACACCGGCTGTCCCTTTGCATATGACTTTTCAATTTCATCAGCAACTGCTTTTAACTTCCCACGTTTTGTCTTAAATACAGCATCATTATGATCCACTCTGGCAATCGGTCTGTTTGTTGGGATTTCCACAACGTCCATACTGTAAATATCTCTAAACTCCTTTTCCTCTGTAAGAGCGGTACC
>CANPET010000108.1 GCA_947573465.1 uncultured Eubacterium sp. | reverse complement strand
GTAACTTCTAGTTATTAGATTTTAAAATTTTACAAATAGAATTTAGTTTTTTATTTAACGGTTTTTATACTTTACAAATGAAAGAGGACGTTATATAATGACACTACAGCAAAAATCGAACACACATTCGAATGAAAAAGCTGAACTTCTATCCGGAATGAAGTAAGAGAAATGAAAACTTAAACAGAAGGGAGATGAACCAGGTGTCTAAAGAAGATTTGAGCAAAAGACAGATACAAGTATATGACAGCATTGTAGCTCATGTCCAGGAATACGGTTTTGCACCCACCGTCAGAGAGTTGTGTAAATTAACAGGTTTAGCTTCCACATCAACTATAATTGGGCATTTAAAGACTTTAGAGAAAAAGGGATACATAAAAAGATATCCTACACATCCTAGAGCAATTACAATATTACAGTAGATGTGTGAGATGGAAATTACCGAAGTATAAGATCAGCTGAATAACAGGTTATGTGCGTAAGGCTAAACAGGCGCAGATGATGGTTATATAAGGCTTACAAGGAATAGTTTCCCATCCTTTGTGAGTACAAAAATTTAATAATTAAATATTTGTATAACAAGGAGAAACACAATTGAATAGAATAGATACTAATGGAAAGAATACATTTAATGTAGGAGATGAAGCCTACATTATTGAAAGTAATCGTAGTGTAAGAGAGGTTACAATCATAAAGATAAGCAGAGATTTTTGTACAGTAAGATTTGCTGATACAGATGGAGCAATAGCGGTAAGAGTAAGCAGACTGTATGGTACCCACAAGATGGCAGAGGAATCACTGCCAAAGAAACTAACAGTTGCAGTCAGACAGGAAGGACCTCGTCCTCCACATAACGTATGGATGTAGTGGAGGTGATTTGGTGATAGAGTTTGAATATGACAAAACAGGGGTTGGTAGACGACTTGAAGCGCTTAGGAAAAAGGCTAACAGTTCCAGAGAAAAGGCAGCGGAAGACTTGGACATATCAAAGGATTCCCTGTATGCTTATGAAAAAGGAAAAAGCATTATGAGTGCAGAAGTATTGGCAAAGGTTTGCATCTTATACAATACTTCAATGGATTACTTACTTAATGGTTGTGAATCAGAAAACAATGTTATAATTCCGGAAATAATGATTTCTTTAGGAAGATATAATGTTGAACAACAGAAACACATGTATGCAGCATTGAGTCATATGATGAAAGTGTTTGCGTAGGGATAGTAAAAATAAAATCACACTTATGGGAAATCATAGGTGTGATTATTTTACTGTAAATTAAACAACGTAGAAAGTAAAGAAGATATGGTTAATATATATGAGAATATTTAATAGTTAATATTATGAATAAAATAAATTAGAAGATGGCTTTATTATCTAAATATTAAATGATATAATGAAAAAGATGCAGTATATACAGGGGAATTGCCCAGGCAACCCATTTTGTATATAAGCATCTTTCTCTATATATTATTATATTAGAAAAAAATAAAAAAATGCAAAATAAAAAGATACAGTAGATATGGGGGAACTACCCAGGTAGCCGATTCCATAACTAAGTATCTCTATCTACTGATAGTTTAGTAGAAGACAGAGAGATTGTCAAGTTGTTTTTGAAAATAGTAGGATAATTATATGAATGAAATTCATAAATAAAAACAAGGAGGATAAATATTATGGAATGGGAAGTTTTTTCATCACAAAAGTATTTCATATTTAAATTACCAGATATGTTGAATAATGCTTTTCATATGTTTGAAGAAAAAAGATTAGAAAGTTTGCAATTAGTATTACAAATATGCTTGGATACATACGCAGAGATAAATAGTACTGTAATAGGTATAGATAAATTGGAAAAGTCATATAAAGCTCTTCTTGAAAAACTAGTTTTTCAATTGACTAAACATCCATTTTATAAATTAGATGAGTATAAAAGAGATTTTGATCGAATATGTCGGATAATTAATTATCAAAAAAAAGAGGGAAAAACAGAGTATGAATTATTTATGAGTTTGCAGACTTTACAAAAGAAGTTACAAATTAAAAACATAAGTTGTCAATATGTTAAATGTTTGCAAGAAAAAATGTCTTACAGAGAGATAGATTTACTTATTGAAGCATTTGTGAGTGATTTATTATATCAAGGATATTCATTGGATTATTTACGTGAGTGGTATAACAAAAATATACGCGATAATGATTTGTATACAGCAGTAGATAATAAGTGTTTAGATGAGTATATTAAAAAGTTAGAAAATTTGGATGGTACAAAACATAAATATGAAATTATTATACCTTATAAAGTAAAAAGTAAGAGTCAAAAGGAAATGGCGGAGAAGCTATTAGCAAAACATTTTGTAATAAAAACAAAAGAAGACTTTTGTCAATTTGAACAAGAGTGGAAATGGAAAGAAGAACAATGCGCATGTAAATTATATGAAGCAGCTGATTATTACAAAGCAATGGAGATGGCTAAAAAAGAGTTCGCAACGGACAAAGAATTATTTTCTATGTGGCAAAGTGTTACTGATGCAATACGTGAAAATAAAGAAGTTGGATGTATTGTGCAGAATAAACTGTATAAAGTAGATATACGAAAAATAGATTATACTCGTTTGATAAACTATTTTGATGAGGCACGAGCAGAACAATTAAATAGGTTTATTGAACTGAAGGACAATATGAAAAATGAAGATGTTGATGTATTAGAAAGAGTTCTTCATACTTTACATACGGCAAAAAGTTACAATATTCAAAATCGATATTTGAATTTTTGGTCAGCTTTAGAATATGCTATATATCCGTTTCCAAAAAATTCTATTATTGAAAAGGCAAGAGTATTAGTTTCAGAATCATTTGCTTTGTTTTATATAAAAAATAAAATGAATATTTTTTGGCATAAATTAAATTATACAATAAATACAAAAGGAAAAGGAGAGCATTTGAAGTGTAAAGAATTTATTGATTATTGTAAAGAAGACAACGGTTTCAATACGTTAAAGATGGTACAGTTTTTACAGAATAAGGAACTATACGAAAAAGTATTAGACGATATATCTTTCCATATTATTTTGGAAAGAGAAATCAAAGAATTAATTATGCTGGTTACAGAACCAAAAAAATTAGAAAAGGCAATTTCGGAATATCACGATAGTATAGTTCATGATTTGGATTTCATTTACAGATTACGTAATCAGTTGATTCACTCCGCTAAGAGTATGGACGAGTCATTGGAGCATATAAGTTTAAGGTTATATAGGTATGTAAATTCAATAGTGGCAACAATTTTGTATTACAAAAAGCGTAATCCAACAGCTAGCATAATTGAAATACTAAATTCTTTACATAATACATATGAGGTATATATTGAACAGCTAAAGAGTATGGGCGAAAAAAATGTATCTGCGGAAGAGGGATATAGGATAGTTAGACCTCGTTATCTTTTCTTAGAATAGAATACCAAATTCTTAAACCATTAAGTTTATAAGCTATCAATAATGCTTAAAGAATTATAATGATAAATAAATATTGTAATTTTAAAACGACTGATTCTCAGTCGTTTTTTTCGTACTATTTTCATACCCCTTTTCGTATTATCCTCGATTTTAAGTTACCCCGGAAAATTTTACAATAAGTGCATAGTCATTGAGGTACCAACCCAAGGCTTAGCTTACAAATACATAGAACAGTTTTCTACTATATTAATAGTGAATCTGCACTACGCCGTGATTAGTGTGGCTTTGTGATAAGAGCAGCATTATAGCGAGGCAGATTTATACTGGCGACGGTCAGAGGAAAAGAAACAACTATCGTGTAGGAGATTTAATAAGGCGTTTCTCTGTTGTGAAAACAGTCGATAGACATTCAGACGTGATGACTATGTAGATGTAAGTTAACATTTATAACAAATATCAATTTAAAGAAGGTAACAGAATGAAATATGACAAAATAGAAACAGGAGTTAATTTAAGACAGTTAAGAATAGAAAATAAATTGTCACCGGGAGAAGTAAGTGACATAGTTGATAAAAGCGAATCACACATAATGCAACTTGAAAGAGGAAGCAGAAACCTTACAGTGGAAATGCTTTGTAAGTTTGCAGATGTGTATAATACTGATCCAAATACAATACTTGGAATTAGCTCACAGAGAATGGTGGTAATGATTGATAAATTAAAATCATTGCCAACTGAAACAAGTGAACAGCTAATAGGTACATTTATTTCTGTCATAGATAACTTAGGAGTACTTGCAGGAGGTGGAAAATAATGTTTAATATGCAAAATGACGAGCAGTCAGCAGTAATGAATCTCGATGAGGTTTGTACATATTTGCGTATTGGAAAGACAAATGCAAGAGCCTTTTTAAAAGAACATGAACACGACTTTGTAATACATATCGGAAATCGGAGTTATGTTGTTAAGAAACTGTTGGATGAATGGCTTATTAAAGAGGCAAAAAGATAAAAGATAATAAAAATTTGATTGAGCCGATATGCGAAGTTTGCTATAATTTTTATAGATGAAAACCATATTGGCTCATAGTTTTTAAGGAGTTTAGATATGAGTGAAGTAATCGAGAAAACAACAGAAAATCTTCCAAAATATGTAAGAAGATTATCCGGAGGAACTTATGAAGCCAGAAAAATGATAAATGGAAGGACAATAAGAGTATCCGGAAAGAACCTTACGGAAGTTATGCTGGAGTTTGAATTTAAAATAAAGTGTATGGACAATCCTTATCTTGAAGGAGCAAGAATTACATTGGACGAATGGTTTGATACATGGTTTACAACATATAAGGAGCCAAACATTTGTCAGAATTCCATTTACCCAATGAGAAACAAATATAATTCCACATTTGGAAAAAAGATTGGAAACATGTATCTGGCAGACATCAGAAACATTCACATTCAGAAAACTTTGAAAGAGTTAAGTGATGAAGGAAAAGCAGCATCCACATTAAGGGAAGCACTTGGACGTGTAAGGGAATGTTTGGAGTCAGCAAAAAATAACAGATACATTCAGGAAAATCCTTGCTTTGACATCATAGTACCGTGGAAAAGAACCACAAGCAAAAGAAGATTTTTAACTGTAAGAGAGCAAAATGATTTCTTGGAATCAGTAAGAACAAATCAGTCTTACTTTTATCCAATGATTAAGATAATGCTTCAGACAGGCTTGCGAGTTTCAGAGGTCGGAGGATTGAGATGGGGTGACATAGATTTCAAGAACAAGGTAATTCATGTTCAAAGAGCATTAACGTGCAATTATGAATATGGAAAGAAAGTAATGAGAATGTCACCAACAAAGACACAGAATTCAGTAAGGGAAATTCCCTTTATGGGTGATGTGGAGGAACAGCTGATTAATCAGAAAAAACAACAGGACCAGACAAAGGAGAATCTTGGAGAAAGATATCGTAGTGAAGAAGGTGAGTTTACAGACTTAGTATTCACCACTTCAATGGGAAGTCCAATGATAAGACATAATGCTCAGAAAATCATAACTAGAGCAGTTAAGGCCTATAACCTTGAAGAAGGTGCAAGAGCAGTGCAGGAAAACAGAGTTCCTGTTTACATGGAACCGGTAAGCCCTCATGCATTAAGAAGAACATTTTGCACCAGATGCTTTGAGGCAGGCATTAATCCGAAAGTTGTACAGTCAGTAATGGGACGTGCAACATATTCTACAACCATAGATATATATACAGAAGTTATGGGAGAGATGAAAGAATCGGAGTTAGCAAAGTTTACGTTGGATGTAAACACAAAAGATATAATAAACCAAAATTGAAAAAGCAAACCAAAAATTTGAATAATGTGATATAATCAAAGAGAAAGATTCATATTTGATTTGTTAGAAAGAAACAGCAAATTTGGTTTGAGAAGAATTTAAGCTATATTTGGAATGCTAAAATAGTGTTATAAAATAGTAGATTTTGTAAAAAAGCGTGGTAAATAATACCATAAGTTATCAGATAATAAAGATACATCTTTAGAGAAGGAGCAAAACAGTCAAATATTAAACTAAAACGGCAGCGGAGCACCATGTAAGTGGTATCCGCTGCATTTTCTGTATTATGGGTCGTGACCCTGTTGAGCTCGCGAAGCGTGCGAAATATCAACCACCC
>CANPET010000107.1 GCA_947573465.1 uncultured Eubacterium sp. | reverse complement strand
CTATATGATGATTATTTACATCGCAGGACTTCAGGCAGTGCCGGAAGATTTGACAGAGGCAGCAAAGATTGACGGAGCATCAAAATGGAAGACGTTATTTCATGTTACGATTCCGAATATTATGCCATCCATCACAATTTGTCTTTTCTTAACATTAACAAATGGGTTTAAGTTATTTGACCAGAATCTGGCATTAACAGGAGGGCAGCCATTTAATCAACAGGCAGATGGTTCTGTTATTAAGACAACAGAGATGCTTGCTTTAAATATTTACAGTACCTTTTATGGACAAAACACAGCGGCAAGAGGTGTGGCTCAGGCAAAAGCTGTAATATTCTTTATTTTAGTAGCTGCAATTTCGCTGATTCAGTTAAGAGCAACCAGGTCAAAGGAGGTGCAGCAGTAATGAAAAATATGAAGCGGGGGAAGTGGCTGACTTTAATATTCAGCATTATAACTTTAGTATATATCAGTCCTATTTTTATCGTTTTAATGAATTCTTTTAAAGCAAATACAAATGTAAAAACGGATACTTTTGCATGGCCGTCAGGGGATATGTTTGTAGGATGGGCAAATTATTTAAAAGGTTTTACCTTTGGAAATTATCCGTTTCTTAAATCTGTATTGTTTAGTTTTGTTATTACAATACTTTCAACAATTCTGATTTTATTTTGTACATCCATGGCAGCATGGTATATTGCCAGAGTAGACAGCAAAATCTGCAGAGTCATATATTATTTGTTTGTATTTTCGATGATTGTACCATTTCAGATGGTTATGTTTACATTATCAAAAACAGCAGATACGTTAAATTTGAACACACCATGGACCATTCCGATTGTCTATTTGGGATTTGGTGCAGGTTTGGCAGTGTTTATGTTTACCGGGTTTGTCAAGGGACTGCCTTTGGAAATAGAAGAGGCTGCTGCGATAGATGGATGTGGACCGCTTAGAACATTTTTTGTTGTAATTATTCCTATGTTAAGACCTACATTGATTTCTGTTGGTATTTTAGAGATTATGTGGATTTGGAATGATTATCTGCTGCCATATCTGATATTAGACCGTACAGAATATATGACAATACCTATTCATATTCAGTATTTGCAGGGAAGTTATGGTTCTGTTGATTTAGGAGCGATAATGGCATTAATTATTTTAAGTATAGTACCGGTTATTTTATTCTACCTGACATGTCAGAAATATATTATTAAGGGTGTAGCAGCAGGTGCAGTAAAAGGATAGGTATAAGGGAGAAAGTTTATGAGAGCAAGTGGTATATTATTACCGATTTTCAGCCTGCCGGGGAAATATGGTATTGGGTGTTTATCAAAAGAGGCATACAGGTTTATTGATTTTTTGGAAAAAAGTAACCAAAAGTATTGGCAGATACTTCCTATTGGTCCTACCAGTTATGGTGATTCTCCTTATCAATCTTTTTCTACGTTTGCCGGAAATCCGTATTTTATCAGCCTGGAGGATTTGATAGAACAGGGGTTATTGAAGAAAACTGAATGTGATGGGATAGATTTTGGAAAAAACTCCAAAGAGGTAGATTATGAAAAACTTTATAAACATCGACGAAAACTATTAAGAAAAGCATATGAGCGAAGTGAAATTAACGAAAAAGAAGAGTTTCATAAGTTCAAGGCAGAAAATGAATATTGGTTAAAAGATTATGCCGTCTTTATGGCTGTAAAAGACCGATTTGGCGGAAAAAGTTTTGACCAATGGGCAACAGATATTTGTAACAGATGGGGATATTCCATGGAGTATTACCAGAAAGAACTTTATTTTGACATTGAATTTTATGAGTTTGTCCAATATGAATTTTACAGACAATGGTTTTTATTAAAAAGTTATGCCAATAAAAAAGGCATTTCTATCATTGGCGATATTCCTATTTATGTTGCATATGACAGTGCGGATGTATGGGCGCATCCGGAGTTGTTTCAGTTAAATGATGACAAAAAGCCACAGGCAGTTTCAGGTTGTCCACCGGATGGGTTCTCCGCAAAGGGACAGTTATGGGGGAATCCATTATATCAGTGGAATTATCATCAAAGTACAAATTATGATTGGTGGATAAAGCGGATAGAAAAATGTGCTCAGCTGTATGATGTTGTAAGAATTGACCATTTTAGAGGGTTTGATGAATATTATTCAATTCCTGTGGATGTGAAAGATGCTGCAGAAGGTCACTGGGAAAAAGGACCGGGGATGGAATTGTTTGAGGAAATCAGATATCGTCTTGGAGATATAAAAATTATTGCGGAAGATTTAGGATACATGACAGATTCCGTTCGCATGTTGGTTGAGAGAACCGAGTATCCGAATATGAAGGTTTTGGAGTTTGCTTTTGATTCACGGGAGGATTCGGGACCTGCTGATTATCTGCCTTATAATTATAATAAAAATTGTGTTGTTTACACAGGGACACATGACAATGAAACTTTAAAAGGGTGGCTGGGAAATATTAAACCACAGGAGAAGCAGAATATTCAGAAATATATTGGAAGAGAAATTTTAGATGAAGGAGAACTGGTAAAGGAGATTATCAGAATGGCGCAGGCTTCTACTGCGAACACCTGCATTATTCCGCTGCAGGATTATCTCGGTCTGGGAAATGAGGCAAGAATAAATACTCCGTCTGTGTTAGGAAATAACTGGAAATGGCGTGTTGCAGAGGGGCAGATGGATAGCATATTATCAGAGTATATTGAAAGTTTTACAAAAGTATATGGGCGTTAGACAGGATGCAATAAGTTAGAGAAGTCAGTTTTAAGAACCGGCTTCTTTATTGCGTATTTTACAAAATGATAAATAAGATTTTGCATAAAGAAATCATTTATGATAAAGTGAATAAAACGAGAATGTAGACGATTCAGAAAGGGAATAGATGAAAGATGGCAAATCTTACGATAAAAGATATTGCAAGAATATGCAATGTAGGTATCAGTACTGTGTCGCGGGCAATTAATGATGACCCGGGAATCAATCAAGAGACAAAAAAAAGAGTATTGAAAGTGATTGAAGAATACCATTATGTGCCCAATAATAGTGCAAGAAATTTGAAAATGAATGAGTCTAATACGATTGCATTATTAGTTAAGGGGATTGATAATCAGTTTTTTCAAGGTATGTTAAAGATATTTGAAGAGGAATTAAAAAAATTAAAATATACCTTCTTATTACATGCTGTTGGAGAAGATCAGGATGATATCAGTGTTGCAGTTGAATTGGCAAAAGAAAAAAGATTAAAGGGAATTATTTTTTTAGGTGGAAGAATTGACACTACAGAAGACAGATTAATAAGCATGGGAATTCCATGTGTAATGTGTACTGTGGCAGTAGATATGGCAGCGCCTCAAAGAGATTGTTCTTCCGTTTCCATAGATGATGAGAAGGAAAGTTATCGTGTAGTGGATTATTTATGTAAAAAGGGGCACAAACGAATTGCAATGATTGCAGGAAGAGATAATGACCAGGCAGTGGGAGGCGTACGGTTAAAAGGATACATGCAGGCACTAAAAGATAATGGAATAGAAATTGATGATAAACTAATTTGGCATATGAAACATGAAATACCAGAGTATTCTATCGAGAATGGATATGTTGTTGCAAAAGAATTGTTGGAATCAGGAATAGACTTCACAGCTTTATATGCCATATCAGACTTAACAGCCTTTGGGGCATACAAAGCTATTTTTGAAGCAGGAAAAAGTATTCCGGAAGATTATTCTGTAATGGGATTTGATGGAATAGATATATCAAAATATCTGCATCCTGCCCTTACTACCATGCAGCAGCCATGTGAGGAAATGGTAAAATCGTCCATTAACCTTTTGATGGATGCGATAAAAGGAAAAAATGAAAAACAGCAGTTAATTTTTAGAGCTAATTTATTAGAAAGAGATTCTGTAAAAATATTAAAATAAAGAATCTATCGGCTGTGTTTGCGCCAGGTCAGTGGGTCACTGCCGGTCGATGGGGCTGTTAAATCTATACTTTCATTTTCAGTTTCTTCTGTGATTTGTGTATCTTCATTCACAGAGAGCGTATCCAGTGAGGTTTTTAATAGTAGAGAAGTTTCGTCTTCAGAAATTCCCATAGCTTCTGCTAATTCAGATAGTTCAGGAACACGCCCCAGTTTTTTGTTTAATTCCTTTGTAGTATTATCCAGCTGGTTTAATTTGTCTGCCAGATGCTGTCCCACTCTATCAGAATTAATTTCATTATTAATTGTGTTTATAATGGCATTTTCAATTCGTTTATCAATGTATTGGTTAAAGTCACCATCAGTTACCTGATATTCAGAAATAGCAATCATCAGTTCCAGATTACCATCTTGAATCAAATCACCAAAAGAAACACCTTTCCCACGATATTTTTGGGAAAAATCTGCTACAGTCTGTAGTTTCGATTCTACAAGTCTTTCGATACATGAGGTATCACCGGCAGATAGTTTTTCTATGAGCATATTCTGTTCCTGCATATTCACAGGAGTAATAGAGTTCATGTCGGACATGTACATTTTAATAAACTCTAATTCTTCTTTTGATTCTTTATTTTCATCTCTTGCAACTTGTGCTGAAATATCAGAGTCACTATATTCAGAGCCAAAGAAATTTTCTTCGGATGGTTCAAGACCGTCAATTTCTATTTTATTAACAGCCAGGTAGTCATAAATAAGCTGGTATTGGCTGGCATCATCAATCAGACCCTTAAAATGAGACTTTACGTCTTCTATTGTGATTTTATTTCCCTTTGATGTGGCAAAGGAAACTAATTCTGTTAATACTTTATTAAATTCCGTTTTTTTATCCATTTTCTGCGTCCTTTTTCCTTTTAATTAATACATAAATGATACATAAAAGCCTTGCAAAAATCAAGGATAATAGGTAACATTTAAATATGGATTTATTTGAAAAAAGAGGAGCCGGAATGAAAGAAATAATTAAGAAAATAAAAAAGAGCAGAATATTTTCTCTGATATGCATTTTATTATTTATCGGAGTGTGTATGGGAATTGGTTCTTTTGCAGCGTATATACAGCATGAAGCCAACCCTACGGATGTAGTTGTTAAATATTTCAGAGCATTTGTACAAAGGGATTATGATAAGATGTATGAATGCGTGTATCAGGACGAAGGATATTATCTTGATAAGAATATTTATACTGCTCACATGAAAAAAATGAGAGAAGATTATAGTATAGATTCGTATGATATCAAAAAGCCGGATAAGAAAGATGGAAAGTATTTTGTTGTTGTCACTTGTAAAAATGATGAGACAAAGAAGACAAAAGATTTTGTTGTCTATATTGAGTCAAAGCGACAGGGGATGAATATAATTCCTGACTATTATGTAGATACTGCCGATATGATGGCAAAGGATGTGCGTATCACCATTCCAGAGTCTGATAAGTTAGAATTAAATGGTGTTACGGTAGAAAAACAAAAGGCAGATGTAGAATCAAAAGATAATAATAGTGTATATTATTTTAAGGGGATTTTTGATGGTGCCTATAAAGTTTCTGCCACGAACGATATTTATGCCCGAAATAAAAAAATAAACATTAGTGGCACGAAAGTTGATATTGATTTAACAAAAGAAACAGTTACTGCCAATGATAAATATGAAAAAGTTATAACGGACAATGGAAAGAAAGTAATTAATCAATTTTATAAAGCAGTACGAAGCAGAGATAAAGAGAATAAAAAGTTAATGAATATGTTTCCGTCAAAAAAGATAAGAAACAAAGTATCAGAGCTGGTAGAGGATTCTGAAGATATTATTTTTTGGCCGGAGAAAAGAAATGTTGACAAATTTAAGGTTTTTGACATGAAAATCCGGGATATGAAAACAAATATTCGTTATGATGAAAAAAATAAAAATTATATTCTTGTGTGCACATATAAGTACAAATATGTTTCGGCAATTGATACATCTTTAGCAAACAGTTATGTAGACCGCATATCCGGAACATGCAACAGTAAATTGACATTAACTTATACAGCAGACAAAGAGCAAGTCACTATAGTGGATGCTAAATTAACCAATAAGAATAAAAAGAACGGATAGATAATAAAGAAGTGAGTAAAAATTGTGGAGACAATATGAAGTGACCTCACAATTGTAGATTCGTGGATT
>CANPET010000106.1 GCA_947573465.1 uncultured Eubacterium sp. | reverse complement strand
ATTTTCTACAGATAAAGGAGTAGTGACCAATAATAGTGATGCTGACTTTATGACGTGTTTAAAAGGGATAGGAATTGTTCCGGAAGTGATAGAGAATATTAGAGTAGCACAAGGAGATATTACAAAAATCACTCTGTGTTCTAAGAATGGATTTGATGAGAAAACTTATGAGCATATTTATACAAAATGGGCAGGGAAGGTGAATGTTAATATTGCAAATTCAAATCAGGCATTTATTACAGGACCATATGTTTCTAAAGGAACAGCGATTGCCTTAGTACAGCACGTTTTTGATATATCAGAGGAAGATACCGTTGTTTTTGGAGCAGGATATAGTGATATAGACATGTTTGAGCATAGTTATTATAGTTATGCAATGCAGTCGTCAGATGCTCAGGTGAAACATGCAGCAAAACATATTGCAGAAAACGTAAATACAATATTGGAAGATGTAATGAGGATGTAGTAACAGCTCAGCCATGGACAGAAAAGGGCAGCGGATTCGAGCTAGTGGCTGAACTGTTACAGAATATAATAGAAATTATGAAGCATAAAGTGGAACCCAATGGTGTCCTGATAATACAGTTTGGAGGAAATATGACCCGATTAAATAAAAAAAAGATAGCAGTATTAGGTTTGGCAACAGTTATGAGTGCAACGATGTTTACAGGGTGTAAAGTAAGCAGTGACACTCCGATTCTTGGAAAAATATTAGGACTTCACAGTGATGAAATTTTTGAAGTAGATCGTCTTGTCTGTTCAGATAATGAATACAAGCTGGTATTTATGAATTATGTAAATAAATATAAAAAAGATTTTGGTGGGAAAATTGATTGGGAAGCACAAATCGATAAAGAAACAACTTTAAAAGATTTCATTATGAAAAAAGTCAAAGATGATATGGCTGTAAAGTATACAATTTCTGCTATGGCAGAGACAGAGAGAGTGAAATTGGATAAGGAAGATATGAAGTCTATTAATGCTATGGTTGAAGAGTATTATGGGTCATTAAGTGGGGAGGAAAAAGAATATTTTGATTCCGATATGGATGTGGTTATCAGTGTGTATACGAACTACTATATGGCAGATAAAGTATATAATAAGGCAACCGAAACTGTTGGGGATGATATCAGTGAGGAAGATGCAAGAGTAGCAAAGATACAGTATATCAGAATGTCATCAGACAATACATCACAATCCCAGATTATTTCTAAACTGACATCAATAGCAAAAGATGTAAATGCCGGAAAGCGGGATTTTGCCAGAGAAGCAAAACAACTTAGTGAGGATGATTCAGTTGAAAGAATTGTTAAGAAAAATCAAGCAAAGACAAAGTTGGAATTAGAGGCATTTAATGTAAAGAAAGAGAAAACTAGTAAAGTAATACAAGACGGAAACAATTATTATCTTATTTATTGTGTTGATAATTATATGAAGGATGAGACCACAGCGAATAAGACGGAAATGATTGAACAGGCTAAGAAAGTTGCATTTAAAAAGAAATATGATTCCTTCTTAAAGGATACAGATTATGACTTTAATACATCGGAATGGGAAGATATTGTACCGGAAGATGTAGAAAATACAAAAACCAGCAATTTACTGGAAGTGTATACAAACAGATAAATTCCGGGTTAATTGTAAATATAAATTCCGTTTTGAGAAGTAGATAAATTGAGAACGAGATAATAAATTCCGATTTTATATGTCTGGGAGGAATTAAATGAGTTGTGCTTTTTGTAATAAGGAACAGATTAAAACAGATATAGTATATGAAGATGAAATGGTAATGGCTTTTATGGATATGGAGCCAATAAATGAGGGACATATTTTATTGGTGACAAAAGAACATTACTTGGATGTTGATGAGATTCCAGATGAATTGTTATCTCATTTAATGATTATATCGAAAAAGATTGTGATTGCATTGAAACAAATATATCATTCTGATGGATATAGTATTATGCAGAATGGTGGCAAGTTTAATGACGTTGGACACTACCATTTACATATTTTCCCAAGATATGAGAAAGATGGTTTTGGATGGACATATGGTTATGAACCTAAGTCTGTTTCCTCAGAAATAGCAAAGCTAATACGAGAGACAATATAGAGTCAAATTCTAATTTGTTGCATGCAGAAGAAAAGCAAGTGACTGCGTAAGCAGATATTTGCTTTTCTTTTTTCAGAGCCAATTACATATATATTTTCCCAAGAAAACGATTTCATATATGTAAAATGAACTGGATTTCCTAAAACGCAAGTCGAGATTACATATATACCCTTCAAAAAGGCGATATTCCATATGTAAAATTTTTTGCATTTCCCCAAAGGACAGATGAAGATTACATATATATTCGGTGGAAAAATAGATTTACATATGTAATCTCCTTTGACTTTTCTAAAAAGTAAAGAAATATTACATATAAAATATATGAAAAATTAGTTGGTATATGTAATTTAGTTTCGTAGTGGCAAACTATCTTTCAGCAGGAAAGTCACCCTCACAAACCGAAATTTATATCTTGCATCTGATATCAATTACACGCATATTTGTATAAAAACAAATAAAATATGTGTAAGTTTTTCGGATTTCTAAAAAAGTGCAACAGGAGATTACACGCATATCTAATGAGAAGATGAGTTTATACGTGTAATATTTTTAGGATTTTAATAAAGTATCAATTAAGATTACACGTAGATTCTGGGGAAAATGAATTTATGCGTGTAAACATCCTTGAATTTTTCAAAAAGTAGATGAAGATTACACGTAGATATATACAAAAAACAAATTAATATGTGTAATTATCTTTGGTTGTAAAAGTAATTTTTCTCATATCAAAATTTCCAAGTCTATCCTTTTATATTTGAACCCCTCGACACCTCAAAAATCCAGCCGTTAACACGTCTGCCGTGCTATGTACTTATGATTTTTGTCGGTATCGCATTAAAAAAGCAAATGCCTGCTTACGCAGTCACTTGCTTTTCTCTTGCGTGCTATAAACCTAGAGCTGCAATGTCTCACAACTCAAAATTTATTTCTTTTGTTTTTTTCCTTTTGCTGCGATAAATGCTGTAATATCATCTTTAAATATCAGACCAAGGAATGCCAGTAAACATAAAATACTGATTGTTAAACCACTTCCAAATCCCTGAGGAGTGTATTTAAATGTTACTTCATGTTGCCCACCATCTACTAATACACCGATAAATGCACCATCACAGATAGGAGTAATTGCAGATTCATTTCCATCAACAGAAACTTTCCAGCCTTTGTCATAAGGAATTGATGTGTACATAATACCCTGCTGTGTAGCAGTTACAGTACCGGTAATTTTTGTATCACTGCGTTCAGTAACAGTATATGGGTTGGCATTTAACAGCGCAAAATCTTCCTGCCATGCTTCATTGTCAAAAGCATATGCATAACAAGCAGAAATTGACTGTCCATCTCCGGCAGTGATAGTAATGCTGGAACCAGCAGTTACATTTCCAAGATGGCAAATATAATTTTGATTTGTTGAAGAGAATGATTTTGTCGTTGTCGTTGAGTTTGTACCATTCTGTTCTTCAATAATGTTGCCACCAGTCACAGTAGCTGTCAAAGTTTCAGATGATGTTGTGCAATAGAAATATACATCATATGTTTTCTGGTTTGGGTCTGGTGTATAGTTATCATTTGCTTCTAATGCATATTCTGTGCTAAATGATCCGACAGCAGATGATTTCAACTGATGGAAAATATTCTTACCTCCATTTACAGCTGTACGAACAAAGTTATTTTGTGTTGCAAATGGATTTCCACTTTTTTTATCCCAGCTGGCTTCAGTGCCGGTATTCATCATAAATCCAAGGGGAAGTGTATTATTATATTTATATAATTTTAATGTATTCTGACCGCCTTTTGTTTTGTAGGTCTTTTGTTTGACCAGTGTCATATTATTTGGAAGAGAACAGGAGCCGGTTGCGTATTCATATTTGATTGACTGCATCGCTGCAGTTAATGGTGTGTGACCATAATATGAATAAGCGTTGAATGATGTCTGCATACCAATTTCATCATAATAATCCTGTATTGCTGCAGAAGCGACCGATGAAAATGTTGATACGCTGTCATAACCAAAACGGGCACCGTCATTTCTGGTGGCGTGATATTCGCCTTCTGTACGGTAGAAATTAACGCCCTCAGCTTTTGCCATATCTTCGGCATCTTTATTTAGCTCGTCATAAGTAGTTCTTGCTTCATAATATCCACTACGTGAAGAGGTACTAGGAATACCTGTAACACTCATGTTTAAAGTTAATTCACAGAAAACCAATAGTATTAATAAATACGTAAAGAATGCTTTCATGTCATCATATTTTCTGTAGCAGAAAAATAAAAGTACATACAAAGCAATAAAGATAAGACTAAAATAAATAATCTTAATAATACTTGTATCTACATCCAGTTCACTAAAGAAACCGGTATTTTTGAATAATTCCTGTAATATTAGTATTAGACCAACAGAAGCTCCGGCAGAGCCGGCAATGTGTGCCGGTTTAAATTCCCGGATATGAATAAAAGCTTCATAAGCCATTGTAACTATCAGGAAAATATATAGGAACGATTCTCTACATGGCAGGCTGTTTGGAAAATGTAAGCCATGCCAGATATAGTTTGGAATGTTAAAACTAAAACTTAATAACATAATAACAGCAATAACTGTTTTGCCGACACGTTCTTTCACGTTGATTTTTTTGCATAACCAGAATAGCGGAATTAAAATAAATACAGCCACCGTACAATAGATGTTCGGGTCATGTGGATATTTTAAATCAGCTACAGGTATACAGATTAATGAACGGAAGAGCATATAAAGAATTGAAAAATATTCTTCTAAAGCCTCCGGAAATGATGTATCTGCTGATTTTGTCATAAGCATGTTAAAGTATTCCGGAAGAATAACACATGCTGCCAGACCGCCACCTAATAATGAATAAATAGCGAAATCTTTTAATGCAAGTAATCTTGCTTTTAATTGACCGATAGTGGAATCGAAATCAGAAACGCAAAGTAAATATATAAAATAGATAACACTGTAAATACACAGCATGATTCCAATATAATAATTAGAGAAAATACCGAGAGCCAATGCAATACAGTACATCTTGTAGCGCTTTTCATTTACTAAACGGTCAAGGCCGAGAATAATAAATGGAAGCAGCCACATGCAGTCCAGCCACATAATATTCCAGCTGAATGCTGCAAAGTATGCTGACAAAGCATAAATCATACCAAAAATTACGGCATTGATATTTTCACTATCAAATTTCTTTGTCAAAAAGTAAGTAGTAGCAAATCCTGAAAGTCCCATTTTTAATATGATGGAAAAACTTACAAAGTCAGCCATATTGCCAGGCCATAAAATCGTAAGCAGATTAAATGGGCTGGATAAATAATAGGCAGCAATTGCCAAAAAGTTCATACCGGAGCCAATTTCCCATGTATAAAACAGGCTTCCACCTCCACGCAATTTGTTTTGCAGGATTTCAAGATATGGTGTGTATTGGTGGTAACAATCACTTCTAAGGTACATTTCATCTCCAAATGGAAATACCCCTTTGATTAAATACACAACAGTCATTGAAATAACCGGCAGGATAAATGCTAAAAAATAAAGCTTATTATCGCTGCACCACTTTGTAAATGAAAAGTTATTTTTCTTCTTCATTTTCATTTTTTGTCCCCTTCCCTTTGTTAAAAATAAATAGTTTACTAAAAATATAATTTATAATAACTGTTAAAATCATGGCAATAGCCTTGGCTGCATAAGGATTACCATCAAGCAGCTTAGAAATTAACAATATAATTGACGTGATAATCCATGTAATCACACGAGCGTTTGTGAACTTGATAAACTCCCGGATAATTGCGGAAAAATTGTAAGTTCTGCTTTGAAATACCCAGAGTTTATTTGTTACATAGGCAAAAATAATGGCACATATAGTAGAAATGGCATTAGATATTAATTCATTGCATCCCATGGCAGTGATAGAAGAGAAAACCACATAATCTATCACAGATGTTCCGGCACCAAAAAACATATAAGACAGCATTTCATAACTGATAAGCCCATAAATAAGGGTTCGCATATAATTGTTTGAAAAATGCCT
>CANPET010000105.1 GCA_947573465.1 uncultured Eubacterium sp. | reverse complement strand
ATAAAATCCACACACGATATATATAAGGGATTACCCCCAAGCTTGACAAAGAGCCCTTTTTTATATTTTTCAAACAATTACATACTTAAAAATTTCTTTACAATCGCTTCCATTCCATCAACTTCTACCAAGTTATTATGACGAACCTCTGCATTTCTAATTTCTTCGATTGCATTTGGAACTTTTACATTTCCAATCTTTGATAATTCATCTACTAATTCGAAATCACCAAGTTCATCATACTTCGGATCAATCGCGTTCATGACGCTTCTTGTAAATTTAAATGGACTGGCTGTTGAAGCAATCACTGTTACTTCATCATCCCCTGTTTCAGCCACATACTTTTTGTATGTGCTGGCAGCTACAGCTGTATGTGTATCCATTACATAACCAGTCTTTTCATATGTTTCCTTGATTACTTCTGCTGTTTCTGCTTCTGTAGCATAATTTCCATAGAAATCAGCAAGTTCTGCTTTCATTTCATCCGTAATCACATACTTACCATCTGTTGTAAGGCTAGTCATTAATTCTTTATTTTTCACTGCATCATTTCCAGCAATCTTGTAAATTAATCTTTCAAGGTTACTTGAAATTAATATATCCATGGATGGTGATGTCGTAAGAATAAATTCTCTATTCTTATCATATTCACCTGTCTTAAAGAAATCAAATAATACTTTATTTTCGTTAGAAGCACAAATTAATTTTCCAATTGGAAGTCCCATATTCTTTGCATAATATGCAGCCAAAATATTTCCAAAGTTTCCTGTAGGTACAACTACATTCATCTTCTGATCTTTTGCAAGTTTTCCTTCTGCATATAATTTCGCATAAGCATATACATAGTAAGCAACCTGCGGTACGAGACGACCAATGTTAATAGAGTTGGCTGATGAGAACTGGAATCCTTTCTCATCCATTTCCTTTGCAAGTTCTTTGTTTCCAAAAATTGCTTTTACACCACTCTGTGCCTGATCAAAGTTTCCTTCGATTGCTACAACATATGTGTTATCACCCTTCTGTGTAACCATCTGTTTTTCCTGAATAGGACTCACTCCACCATTTGGATAAAATACGATGATTCTTGTTCCTTCTACATCTGCAAATCCTGCCATTGCAGCCTTTCCTGTATCACCGGATGTTGCTGTTAAGATAACAATTTCATTCTTTACATCGTTTTTCTTTGCTGATGTTGTAAGAAGATGTGGCAAAATTGATAACGCCATATCTTTAAATGCAATGGTCTTTCCATGGAATAATTCCAAATAATATGCACCATCTACTTCTGCAAGTGGAGCAATCTCTTCTGTATCAAACTTTTCATCATATGCTTTATTAATACAGTTCTTTAACTCTTCTTCTGTAAAGTCTGTAAAGTATAACTTCATTACTTCATATGCTACCTGCTGATATGTCATCTTTGATAATTCATCAACTGTAACATCAAGTTTTGGAATCTCTGTTGGAACAAATAATCCACCATCATCTGCCAATCCTTTTAAGATTGCTTCTGATGCTTTCAGGTATCCATCTTCGCTTCTTGTGCTCTTGTAAAGTATTTCTTTCATAATTTTCTCCTTATACACTTCTTTATGTTAAGCTCGAAAATATTTCTGCTCCGCAGAAAACGCAAGTTACACTTGCGATTCATTTTCTCGCTAAACAACCAGTAAAAATAAATGCTCACTTCGTTCGCGCTTCTTTTTACTTTCCGTTGTTTATGTAGTTAATTAATCCACCATTACTGATAATATTCTGCATAAATTCAGGGAATGCCTGACCCTGAAATTCTGTACCTTTTGTTTTATTGTAGATTTTTCCACTGTCAAAATCAACCTCAACCTGGTCGCCATCTTCGATTCCTTTTGCTGCTTCCGGACATTCAATAATCGGAAGTCCAATATTAATCGCATTACGATAAAAAATTCTTGCAAATGTTTCAGCGATTACACAGCTGACACCTGCTGCTTTAATAGCAATTGGTGCATGCTCTCTGGAAGAACCACAACCAAAGTTTTTATCAGCTACAATAATGTCTCCATCATTAACTTTATCAACAAATTCTTTATCAATATCTTCCATACAATGCTTTGCAAGCTCTGCCGCATCTGGAACATTCAGATATCTGGCTGGGATAATAACGTCTGTATCTACATTGCTTCCATATTTAAATACTCTTCCTTCTGCCTTCATATCTTACCTCCTATAATCCTAACTCTTCCGGTCCGGAAATCTTTCCTGTTACTGCACTGGCTGCTGCAACTGCCGGACTAGCAAGATATACTTCTGATTCAGGGTCACCCATACGACCTACAAAGTTTCTGTTTGTTGTAGCAATAGCTCTCTCTCCTTTTGCAAGGATACCCATATGTCCACCAAGACAAGGTCCACATGTTGGTGTGCTGAGAGCACAGCCTGCCTTAATAAAGATAGAAGCAAGACCTTCCTCAATACACTGTAAATATACAGCCTGTGTAGCAGGGAATATGATACATCTTACCCCCTTCTTTACTTCTCTTCCTTCCAGAACCTTTGCTGCAATTCTCATATCTTCAATTCTACCATTTGTACAAGAACCAATCACAACCTGATCGATTTTCACATCTCCTACATTGTCAATTGTCTTTGTGTTCTCTGGAAGATGAGGGAATGCTACTGTCGGCTGTAATTTACTCAAATCGATTGTATATTCTTCATCATATACTGCGTCCTCATCTGGAGCATATTCTGTAAACTCTTTTGTAGAATGTTCCTTCATATATTCACGTGTCAAATCATCAACAACGAAGATACCATTCTTTCCACCTGCTTCGATTGCCATATTTGTCATAGCAAATCTGTCATCCATGGAAAGATACTGTACACCATCTCCCATAAATTCCATTGAGCGATAAAGAGCTCCATCTACACCAATCATTCCAATAATGTGAAGAATAACATCTTTACCACTAACCCATTTTGCAGGCTTTCCTGTCAAAGTAAACTTAATGGCTGATGGCACTTTAAACCAAGCCTTTCCTGTTGCCATGCCGGCAGCCATATCTGTACTGCCAACACCTGTTGAAAAAGCACCGAGTGCTCCATATGTACATGTATGAGAATCCGCACCAATGACAACATCTCCTGCTACTACTAGTCCTTTTTCAGGAAGCAGTGCATGCTCGATACCAACTCTGCCTGTTTCAAAATAGTTTGTAATATCATTTTCTTCTGCGAAATCCTTTACACACTTGTAAAGTTCTGCTGACTTAATATCCTTATTCGGTGTAAAATGATCCGGTACTAATGCAATTTTATCCTTACAGAATACACAGTCCACATCCATCTTTTCCATTTCTTTAATAGCCACTGGAGCAGTAACGTCATTTCCTAAAACTAAATCTAAATCAGCTTCAATTAATTGTCCTGCCACAACGCTGTCTAATCCGGCATGTTTTGCCAGAATTTTCTGAGTCATAGTCATTCCCATGATGATTTCCTCCTTTATCTATTCATTCGTGTATATACACGTTATGTAGCATAATCACATAATCGTAACAGTTCAGCCATCAGCTCGAATCCGCTTCGCTACTTCTCGCTGTTATAGCCCATCACTAGCAGTTCAGCCAACAGCTCGAATCCGCTCCGCTACTTCTCGCTGTTATGGCTCACCATATGATATAAAATGTATATAGCAAATAGTCTGCAAGCTGCCTTTTGCTATATACATTTTATATCGCATGGCTGAACTGTTACACATAATCTTTTATATTTTAGACCAAAATACCCGCTTAGTCAATGATTATATATAACCCAACTACGATTCAACTACGATTTTCTTCGTCAACATTAATTGCCTAAATTTCCATTCAGAGAAACAGATACAGGTGCTTTATTTTTTTCAAAATATTATCTGCCTTTTGTCTTTTTATGTATCACTTTTGAACCTCCATTGAAAGATATTTTATGATTATCTCACAGTCACGAACAAATAATAACTTATTTTTATTATACAAAATTTAGTCTCTAAATCAGATGAGCGTAATGAAATGTCGTTTTTTAGGAATGAATTGTACTTCATGTATACCTGATTTCTGACACTTATAAGCTGAACAATACAAATTTACAGGTATGTACTGCATTCAATAGTTATATATAATAAAACCCCTCCAAACTCTGAAAATTTATCTTTCATTTGTTTGAAGGGATTATATTGTTAATTTCCTACATTCCCAGCATTTTCAAATACTGAACTAACTGAAGTTTTTAATTCTTTTTTATAATTTGGTCCAACAAAAACTTTATCAAATACTAACCTATAATGACTATGTATCATATCATAAGTCGAATAATTAAAATTTCCTCTATAATTACTTCTTGGCAAAATAATAATAGTCGGCCAAACTCCTATATTCACTATATTGGACTTTTTACTCTCTGCTTCCCATATTCCTTTATCATTATATTCCAATTTGGGAAGTACTAATGAAATACATTCATCGGACTTATTGTATATTATAAAATCTATGCTTTCATCATTTATCTTTATAGTATTTCCATACACTGTTTTCTCTGTAGCTCGAACTATTTTCTTTTTTATTGTAACATTACAAATATATTTTTTCTTAAATGTTTTTGCTATCACTTTCAACTTTCCACATTTTTTTGTTCTCAACACCCCTTTTTTATTAATTGTGGCAATCCTTTTATTAGAAACTTTCCACGTAATCTTACTCTTTGCAGGCTGTACAAATTTAACTTTATTACTCTTTTTTACAGTAACCTTTTTATATTGATTCATATTATATCGTGGGATAGAAGCAAAGCAATTTATTGATATTTTCCCACAATATACAATTATTGTTACAATTACAGCAAAAAATATTTTCTTTTTCATATCTTTTCTCCTCTTATAATTGACATGCTCTTCTTATAAAGCCCATTCATCTAACTTGTAGACTTTATTTAAAGCTCTTCCAACATTGAACACTACTCTTTAGTGTGTGTTCTTCTGCTGGAAGAGCTTTATTTTTAAGTTTCTTCTATTATTTTATCATTATTTTGCAAACACTTCAAATTCCCACATGGAATATCCATATCCCATGGCACGTTTTACACCTTGGAATTTCACATATCTTGCATTTACTGTCTTAAATTCGACAACATCTTCGCCACCATCCTGGTCACGCATTTCTGCTACAGTAGTCCATGTCTTTGCATCATTTGATACCTGAATATCGTATGCTTTACCATAAGCATTTTCCCATGTAAGTACTACTTTATTAATGTCAATCTATGCATCATCATCAAAATTTGATGACCAGCGGGTACCTTTATTTCCATCAACAGTCTTGTCTGCTCCCATTGCTGTTGCTTCTGCGCCGGACTGTTCTACATCCTTGCCTAATGCAACATTTGTGCCAGATACTGGTGATGTAGGTGCCTCTGTTTCAGGTTCTGTTGGTTTTTCTGGCTGCTGTGTGCTCTTGCCACCATATACTTCCATCTCCCAAAGAGAATATCCGTATCCTGTAGCTCTTGCAATACCCTGCATCTTCACATATCTTGCAGATACTGTATCAAACTCTACTACATCTTCTCCACCATCCTGATTTCTCATAGCTTTTACTGTAGTCCAGTTTATTCCATCCATAGATACCTGAATATCATAGTCTTTTCCGTAAGCGCCTTCCCATGTAAGCACTACTTTGTTCACATCATATGCTTTTCCAAGATCTACATACATCCACTCGTCATCTGTAAAGGCAGAACTCCAACGTGTTCCCTTGTTTCCGTCTACTGCATATTTTGCAGAAACATTATCGCCCTCTTTACTTGAACTATAAGCATCCTTATTCTCTGCTAAATTCTTTCCTGTAATATCCCCTACATCTGGTGTTTCTGTTGAACCACCCTTACCTGAAAATACTTCCATGCTATATAGTGAATATCCATATCCTGAAGAACGTTTTACACCTTGCATTCTTACATGTCTTGCATTTACTGGTGTAAACTCAATAACATCTTCTCCGCCATCCTGATCTCTCATCTTCTTAACTGTAGTCCAGTTATTTCCGTCTGTTGAAACCTGAATGTCATAATCTTTTCCGTATGCTGCTTCCCATGTAAGAACTACTTTACCTACACTATATACCTTACCAAGGTCTACACTGATCCATTCA
>CANPET010000104.1 GCA_947573465.1 uncultured Eubacterium sp. | reverse complement strand
TAACATCAACTGACATTGTAATACCGTCTGAATTAAGACCAGCTTTAAATGCCACAATCTTCACCGTATGGCTTCCACCTGTAAGGCCTGACACTGTATAAACAGTTCCTGGAACTACTGGTTCCTGTTTCTGTTTACCATCAATATATGCATAGTATGTGTAATCTCCCTCATCTCCTTCTGATGCTTCAAATACATATTCCAACTGTTCGTAGTCACTGGATGTAACTGTAAGAGATACTGGGTCATCTAACGTTTCTACTTCCTGAAATTTTACTTCGTTAACTTTGGTTGTTCCATCTGTAAGAACTGCCATTCCCATTACCTGCAGTCCATTATTTGTATTATTATTATCACTTGTTGCTACCACTCTGACATATTTTGCATAAGGGATAGCCTCTGCCTGTTCATTTGTCAAAGTAATTTTGTCAAGGCAGACAATTGGATTGCCGGCTGCCGCTATATAAGGCTCTGCACTTCCTACTTCCACAAAATCAATTCCGTTCAATGAATACAATATCTTATATCCTGCCCTTGCACTTGTATTTAATGAATAATACTGAACAGCAATTCTATCAATCTTACTTGTATCATATGCCTTACCTAAATCTACCTGTACCCACTTATCCTCTGCAATCTTTTGACCGATTGTAACTGTTGTGGTATTATTGCGGGCCGTTGCAAATGCACCGTCTGTGATAACAGAAAGATCCGTTCCTCCATTATTTCCACCTGTTACCGCTGATGCAGATGCATTTTTCTTTAATGCAAAGTTATAATCTGCATTTGCTACTTCCTCTGTTAAAGTCACCCTTCCTGCATCATCTTTAAGAATAATCACCGATGCTGCATCAGCGCTGACCTTGGTTACATCCCATGCTGTAATGGATGTAATAACCATTGCCATCGCACAAATAATAGATGTAATCTTTTTTAACATTTTTCTTTGTTTCATGTTTTTTCTCCTTTCATATGTAAGCGCTTACACTTTTATGGAATAATTTTAGCATTTCTATGTTTCTTTTGCAAGGGGAAAACATAAAAATGCTAAAAATCTTAATTATTTTCCTTATTGAATTTCTTCTTAAAATCAAAAAATGTTTCAAATTTCGGCATCCACCATTCCCTATAGCCTAATTCTGTAGGATGAATCACATCTGCCATATACCTATCATATTTATCCTTTTGGACATTTCTCATCTTTTCATCATTCCATAAATCAATAATTCCTATATTCCATTTATCTTTTAACTGATACAATAAATCCACCATCTGTTGATAATTCTCACTATCATAATATGTGTTTGTATAAAAAGTCACAGGACATTGCCATGTAACTGCAGCATAACAAATGATGTACTCCATCGCTCCAATAATTGTAGATGTGTCAAAATCCTCTAACTTTTTCGAAACACTAGCTACTCCTAATGGCATACCTTGTGTTGCATCATTCGTCGATAACTGACAGATAAACTGTTCACATTCCATTTTTTTATCCAAATTTAATATCATTCGCTGCACATAGGAATTTGGTCCATTATCAACCAATGTTGTTCCTGAAACCGCCTCCTTGATACAGCCTATTTGATGTTTTTCTGCCAACATATCAACAAATGAATGTCCACCTGCTGCCGATCCGTAAGTCACCGATGATCCTAAAAAAATATAATTCTTCATATAATTTCCTTTAACACGTTAAAAAATTTTTCCTCATCCACTGCATATGTAAATCCAAATACTATATTTTATCATCCAATAGTTTTTCAAGTCTACGAAAATCGCAGCATCGCTTTTTCAAATGATAATTCGCTTTTTCACTAATAATCATTTTATATAACTTATTTGCCTTTTTACAAATTGCATCTTGATGCTCTCTGCACCATTTCAATTGTTTCAAACAAATCTTTTTATAATATATTACAGGAATAGAATCTTTTTTACTTATTCTCAAATCTAAAGTTTTCGCATATCTGTCATGAACCGGTATCATATTATTAAAATTCAAAACACCAATTAAATTATCTCCATCATAAAGTTTTGTAAAATCAATATCATTTTTCATTGTTTTATGCTTATCTTTAGGTGAACTTAACGGTATGCAATATTTTCTCTCTTTACACACAATTACAATTCCAACAAATGGTCTGTTTTCCTTATTCTTCTGTGGTGATACTGACATAACATTATCATCTTTTTTTGCCAAATCTCTGACATATTTCATATCTACAATATATAAATTTAAACGTTCTTGTTTCATACTATATCTCCTTAGCCAAAATAAGACTGTGTGAGAACACAGCCTTATTATTATAGGTTCCACTTATCGGTAGGACTCACCGCTCTTATAGGTTCCACTTATCGGTAGGACTCACCGCTCTTATAGGTTCCACTTACCGGTAGGACTCACCGCTTTTTACAGAAATAAAAATATTTCCATAGCGGACAAACAAAGGCGTTTGTCTTTACATATACTATATGTTATCTTTCCTTTTCTGTCAATGACTTTCTGAGAAATATTTATTAATATACAAATTGTTCCTGTTATTTTTTTAACAATTTTCTTCCCTTTTTTCCTATTTATATGCTATAATCATTTTTAACCGTGTATTTATATGTCAAATTTATATGAGTTCACACGTAAGATGAAAGTAAATTGAAAAATATATTTTGGGAGGACTACAAATGTACAAAATTGTAAAAAAACAGCAATTAAATGATACAGTTGTACGCTTAGATGTAGACGCACCTTTTATTGCTAAAAAGGCAAAAGCTGGTCAGTTCATTATTTTCCGTATTGACGAGCAGGGCGAACGCGTGCCACTTACCATTGCTGATACTGATCCTGAAAAGGGAACTGTTACTATTATTTTCCAAATCGTTGGACAGTCTACTATGCTTCTTTCACAGATGAATGAAGGAGATTATATCTTAGACTTTGTTGGTCCACTTGGTGCTGCGACAGAGTTTGGTGATGCAAAAAAAGTTTGTGTTATCGGTGGCGGCGTTGGAAATGCTATCGCATATCCTTCAGCAAAAGCTTTATTTAACGCTGGTGTCGAGGTTGATGTTATTGCCGGATTCAGAGATAAAAGTATTGTCATTTTAGAAGAAGAATATAAATCTATCTGTAACAGACTTTTCATCACAACAGATGATGGAAGTTATGGTGACAAAGGTTTAGTAACTGAAAAGTTACAGCAGTTGATTGATGAAGGAAATAATTACGACTTAGTAATTGCTATCGGACCAATTCCTATGATGAAATTTGTTTCAAAAGTTACTGAGCCTTATAATATCAAAACATTAGTTTCATTAAATCCTATTATGATTGACGGAACAGGAATGTGCGGTGGCTGCCGTGTTACTGTTGGTGGCGAGATTAAATTCGCCTGTGTTGATGGTCCTGACTTTGACGGTCACAAGGTTGATTATGATGAGTTAATGAAACGTAACTCTACTTACAGAGAGTTTGAAGCACATGACAGAGAAAACTGCCGTATGTTCAAGGCAGCTGATATGGGAGGTGCAGAATAATGCCTAATATGACTTTAACAAAGGTACCTATGCCAGCACAGGAACCTAATGTAAGAAATAAAAACTTTGATGAAGTTGCTCTTGGCTATACGGAAGAAATGGCAATGGAAGAAGCAACCAGATGTATTAATTGTAAAAACAAACCATGTATGAGTGGTTGTCCTGTATGCGTTCGTATTCCGGAATTTATCGAAAAGGTAGCTGCCGGTGAATTTGAAGAAGCATATAAGATTATCACAAGTACAAACGGACTTCCTGCTGTTTGTGGACGTGTGTGCCCACAGGAAAGCCAATGTGAAGGAAAATGTATCCGTGGTATTAAGGGAGAGCCTGTTGCTATTGGACGTCTTGAAAGATTCGTTGCAGATTATCATATGGCACACAGCAATGATGATGCTGTAAAACCTGAATCAAATGGAATCAAGGTAGCTGTTATCGGTGCCGGTCCTGCCGGTCTTACTTGTGCCGGTGACCTTGCAAAACTTGGATACGAAGTTACAATCTTCGAAGCTTTCCACAAGGCCGGTGGTGTTTTAGTTTACGGTATTCCTGAATTCAGATTGCCAAAAGCTATCGTTCAGAAGGAAGTTGATAACTTATCAAAACTTGGTGTTAAGATTGAAACAAACATGGTTATTGGTCGTGTTATTTCTGTTGATGAAATTATGGAAATGGGATTCAAGGCTGTATTTATCGGTTCCGGTGCCGGTCTTCCATCATTTATGGGAATCGAAGGCGAAGCATTAATCGGTGTTTATTCCGCAAATGAATATTTAACAAGAGCTAACTTAATGAAGGCTTACTTAGATGAATATGATACACCTGTAATTAAGAGTAAAAATGTCGCCGTTGTAGGTGGTGGTAACGTAGCTATGGATGCTGCAAGAACTGCTCTTAGACTTGGCGCTGAAAACGTATATATTGTTTACCGTCGTGGCATGGAAGAACTTCCTGCCCGTAACGAAGAAATCGAGCATGCAGAAGAAGAAGGAATTATCTTCAAGACATTACACAATCCTGTAAGATTGATTGGTGATGAAGACGGTCGTGTAAGCAAGATGGAATGTGTTAAGATGGAACTTGGTGAGCCTGATGATTCAGGCCGTCGCCGTCCGGTAGCAATTCCTGACAGCAATTTCGAATTAGACGTAGATACAGTAATCATGTCTATCGGTACATCTCCAAACCCACTTCTTAGAACTACTACAGAAGGTTTGGAAGCAAACAAATGGGGATGCTTAGTTGTTAACGAAGATACCCTTGAAACAACAAGGGAAAATGTTTACGCTGGTGGTGATGCTGTAACCGGTGCTGCTACAGTTATTCTTGCAATGGGCGCCGGAAAACAGGCCGCCGCAAGCATACATGAAAAACTAAGTAAGTAGTGAATCTTCATTATATAATAAACAACATATAATAAAAGAATAACAGCCGTGAGATTTAGGTCATAATCTTGCGGCTGCTATTCTTTTATTATATAGTGGCGTTTAGCACAACAGGAAGGTCTTTTCACGAACCTCCCTGTGTATTGCTTAATATTTTTAGACTTTATTTTTTGATTTTCACTTTCTTTGGTTTACTCCAATCACCGTAGTATTTCTTTTTTTCTACTACTTTCATTGCTCTGGCACGAACATAAAGTTTTTTCTGATTCTTTATTTTCTTACTCTTTAAAGTAAATTTCACTTTCTTAACAGTCTTCTTAACCAATTTCTTTTTAAACTTCTTTGATTTAGAAATCTGTATCTGATACTTTGTCGCACCTTTAATTTTCTTTAACTTAAGATTAATCTTCTTTGCGGCTTTCTTCTTTGTAGCTGTTTTAACTTTTGTTGTTCCTAATTTCATTGTTGTGATTGACTTTGCAGTTGGAGTTACAGTTTCTTCTGTTGTAGATGCAACTGTTGTTCCTGACACATCTTTTGTTGTTGATGCAGGGTTTTCAGGCGTTATGGTCGTTGACTCATCTGGTTTCTGTACTGGTGGAATTGCAGTCGGTATATTATCCGGTTTTGTTACTACAGGTTTTGTTGTAGGCTCTGCCGTTGTTGTTTCATCTACCTTTCCATCATCTGTTCCATAAACAGCCAATTCCCAAATAGAGTAACCATAATCCGTGGCTCTTGCAGTTCCTGTAATTCTTATATATTGAGCACTTGTCAGTTTAGTAAAAGTAATCGCATCGTCTCGATTTCCCATTGCACCAATTCCAGAAGCTTCTGCAACTTTAGTATAATTTATTCCATCTGTAGACACTTCTATAAAATAATTTTTTGCTGCCGCATTTTCCCAAAGAATGTTAATCTGCTTAATACTGCGTACTGTACCAAGATTAATTGTAAATGTCTGTGGATCAATGCCATGTCGTGATTCCCATCTGCTCTCATTTCCCATGACACCATCGATTGCTCTTTCTGCCGCACGATTATTACCATTAACACTGGATGCCTCAACCATAACGCCATTTGATTTTATATAATTTTCACACCTTGCACCATTTATTATGATTGAATTATCATACGCATCGTTTTTGGTCTCTGCAGTAACCGTATATGCTACTTCCGGAAGACTTACTGGCGCCGGCTCATATCCCTCAGGATTTCCATAAAATGCATATATTTTTCCTAAATC
>CANPET010000103.1 GCA_947573465.1 uncultured Eubacterium sp. | reverse complement strand
ATATTTCTTCTAATTCTGAAATAGTAAATGGTGCATCCTCTGGATAATCTCCACTGTAACTTTCATCAAAATAATCCAGTTCCGGCTTACGCTCCTGAAGTTCTGTAATGATCAGTCCCATCTGAAGTCCCCAGTCTCCTAAATGCACATCACCAATTACTTTATTTCCCATATATTTCACAATACGTTTTACGCTTTCACCAATAACTGCTGAACGTAAATGTCCAATGTGCAGTGGTTTTGCCACATTAGCTCCACCATAATCTACTACAATTGTTTCAATATTGTCATTCATAATCCCAAACTTTTCTGCCTCTGCAACATTATTTAAGTATTCAGCTACAAATCCACTGTTTACATTAATATTAATAAATCCCGGATTTACTGCCTCTACAGACTGAAACATTGGATTCTCTCCAATCGCAGCCACAACATCATTGGCTATCATAATCGGTGCTTTATGATACAATTTTGCACCTGCCATAGCACCATTACACTGATACTGGCAAAGATCAGGTCTGTTTGAAATTCCAACTTTTCCTAATTTTGTATCATAGCCACATGCATCAAATGCCTTTTCAAATTCCTCTGTAATTAACTCCAGTAACTTCTTCATTGCTTTTCTCCAATTTTAATTTGTATTTGACCTGCTTAAACCTGGAAAGTTTTTACAATTCCACACCGTTTTGCTTTAACAATGCTTTCGCAGTATCCACTGAATCCACTCCTGTCTTATTTTTAATTGGAGCAAATTCTTTTTCTCGTACCACCTCATATGCTAAACAGTTATCCATCATATGAATCATATCTAAAACAAGTGTTTCGAACTTATAACCATTTTCACTTTCCGGCTTTACTGCATTTCCATTTTCATCAACATATGGAATTTTCTTTTTTACAATATGAACAACTAAATTATTTTCAAGATTCTTCTCTAAATCTTCTATTGTAAACAAGTAATTCAGTATTACGCCATACTTATATGCAAGTTCTCCGTTGTCTCGTGTCTCATAACGCATATCCTCTGTCAATTCATAATACTCAACAATTGAAGGCTTACCATCTTCTAAACATAGTACTCCTACTTTTTCTTCCGGTTCTGCCTTTGATACAACCTTTGAAGCAGAACGATAACCACCATCAATCATTGCCCCTACAAAACAAGGATCTGCCATACGCTGGCAAACATTATCCACAGCGAAAATATTAATATATTCAACACCTTTTGCTTTTGCTTTCTCACAGAGGCCTGCCTTAACAAAAGAGATAAACCAGCCGCCATTTCCATTTGGTGATGTTGATACACGATCTTTTTCCTCTAAATATATCTTTCCGTCAAATGTTGCTGCCGGAGCCATTTCCTGTACAAAAAAGTCAACATAGTCCGGATCATATCCAAAATAATTTTTTTCTTTAAAAAAGTTTACTGTATCATCATTATTTTTCTCACTGGTCATGATATACAAAGGAACCCACGCTCCTGTCTGATTTACCACATCCAGTAAATTTCTAATCAACATCTCAAAAATGTAAACGTCTTTTGTCTCTCCAATGTTGTACATTCCTTTTGGCTTATCTGAACCAAGTCTTGTTCCCATGCCTCCTGCCAGAAGCAGCGCCGCTACCTTACCCTGCTTTATGGCATCAACACCAATGGCAGTATATTTTTCTTTATTTTTTTCAATATCCTGAATAGAAACAGCATCATCCAATGGTGTAATAACTCCTTTTTCACTTGCTGTTTCTCCATCTTTTACTAAATCTAACAAACCAAAATCAATCTCACTAATTTGCTTTAATAATGATTGTTTCTGACTGTCATTTAACTCATCATAATATTTTAACAACTGTGTCTGACCATATTTTTCCAATAAACTTTTAGCCTGCTCGTAACTCATTTTAATTCCTCCATTTCACATTAAAATTATATAATATATAGAATATAAAATATTTTCAAAGAATATGCAAGGATTTCATCTCACATAAGACCTCAATACAATTCTGATATCTTTTATTTGGATTGACTTGTGTACACTTTTTGATGATTTTTTTCAACTTTCCATACACTTTTGCGGAAGAAATCCTACCTGTATATTTTGTTTTTGTTTTCAAATAATACATCGTTGTTCCAATCCCATAAATATCTGTCCTGATATCCGTATTGAATAAACCAATTCCTTTTGCATCACCAAACTGTTCCGGTGCAGCAAATCCAAGACTTCCCAGAGCCTGTTCATCAATAACATCCCTACTATATCTTTTGGCAATACCAAAATCTATTAGTTTAATGCTTCCATCTCCCCTAAGAATAATATTAGAAGGTTTCAAGTCCCGGTATATCACAGGAGGTTCTAACGAATGTAAATAAAATAATCCACTGCATACCTGTTCCATAACTTCTCTCAGTTTTTTGATTTTTAGTGTACCATTTCGTGCAACATATTCTTTTAAATTTGTACCCTCAATATATTCCATAATCAAATAGAAATATTTTTCTTCCTTTATTATATTATAAATTTTTGGAAGGACTGGGTGGGAACAATGCCTTAGGGCATTTAATTCCTTCTCCATTCCTTCCAATAAATTCTTTTGGTTCGCAGGGTCTGATGTTATGTACCTCTTCATTGCATAAAAGCTGCCTGAATAAACATCCCTGACTTTATAGACGTGGGAACAGCCCCCAGAGCCTATATCCTCTAGTACATAATATCTACCGCCAACCACATTGTTTATTATATTTTTCATTCACACACCTTTCCGGATGTGCTTCTCTCCTGACCAAAAACAAAATATTTCACTTATATGGTCGCAATATCAACCAAAGTAAGGTTTTCTTTTGCATCACTCTCCAAACTAGTCAACAATGCATCTACTGTGTCCAAACTTGTAAAACAATTTACACCGGTCTCAATGGATGTTCTTCGAATTAAGAATCCGTCACGATGCTTGTCACGCCCCTGAGTTGGTGTATCAATTACAATATCAATCTTATGCTCAAGTAACAAATCCATAACGGTCGGAGCTTCCTGATGTATCTTATTTACCTTAATGGCATCTACTCCGTTTTCTCTTAAAACATCTGCCGTACTTCTTGTAGCGTAAACCTCATATCCCAATTTTTCAAAACGCTGTGCAAGAGGTATGATTTCCTGTTTGTCTGCATCCTTAACTGACATAATTAACTTCTTATGTTTCGGAAGGATAACACCGGCACCAAGAAATGCTTTGTATAATGCTTCGTTAAATGTCTTTGCAATACCAAGACATTCACCGGTTGACTTCATTTCTGGTCCTAAGCTCGTTTCTGCACCACGAATCTTCTCAAAGGAAAATACAGGCATCTTAATTGCATAGTAATCAGCATTTGGCTGTAAGCCCGGTTTGAATCCTTGTTCTTTAATTGTCTTTCCAATAATACATTTTGTAGCAAGTTTTACGATAGGAATACCTGTAACCTTACTAATGTATGGAACTGTTCTTGAAGAACGTGGATTAACCTCTATGACATAAACCTGACCGTCACAAACAATAAACTGAATATTAATCATTCCCTTTACATGCAGTGACATGGCAAGTTTCTTTGTATAATCTTCAATGGTATCAATAATCTCCTGTGACAATGTATATGCAGGATATACGGAAATACTGTCACCGGAATGAACACCGGCTCTCTCAATATGCTCCATAACTCCCGGAATCAGAATATCTGTTCCATCACAGATGGCATCGACTTCAACCTCTGTCCCCTGTAAATACTTATCTACAAGGATTGGATGATCCTGTGCAATTCTGTTAATAATTTCCATAAACTCTTCAACTTCTTCATCACAGGTAGCAATCTGCATGCCCTGTCCGCCAAGTACATACGATGGACGGACAAGTACTGGATAACCTAATTTATTCGCTACTTCTTTTGCTTCTTCTGCTGTAAACACAGTTCCACCTGTTGGTCTTGGAATACCACACTGTTCTAATATATCATCAAATAACTCTCTATCCTCTGCTGCATCTACATCTGCTGCATCTGTTCCAAGGATAGGAACGCCCATCTTCATAAGGGCTTCTGTCAATTTAATGGCTGTCTGTCCTCCAAACTGAACAACTGCTCCATCCGGCTTTTCAATATTAACAATATTTTCAACATCTTCCGGTGTCAACGGCTCAAAGTAAAGCTTGTCAGCAATATCGAAGTCTGTAGAAACAGTCTCCGGATTGTTGTTTACAATAATTGTCTCATAGCCTTCTTCTTTAAATGCCCAAGTACAATGTACAGAACAGAAATCAAACTCGATACCCTGTCCAATACGGATAGGACCTGAACCAAGTACCAATACCTTCTTTGGTGGGTTTGTCTCTGCTGCTTCATTCTCACCGCCATATACAGAATAGTAGTAAGGTGTTGCTGCCTCAAACTCTGCCGCACATGTATCAACCATCTTGTATGCTGCAACGATTCCGTTGTCATATCTCATCTGCTTAATTTCATCCACAGATTTTCCAGTCAATCGGCTGATTACTGTATCCGGGAACTCAATTCTCTTTGCATCTTTCAGCAACTCTGCTGTAAGCGACTGTGTTTTTAATGCCTCTTCCATTTCCACAATAATTGCCAGTTTGTCAATAAACCACTTATCAATCATAGTGATTTCATGAATATGATCATAACTTACACCACGTCTTAATGCTTCTGCAATAACCCAGATACGTCTGTCGTCTACTTTGTGTAACATCTCTTCTAATTCATCATCATTTAATTCTGAGAAGTCATAGTCAAGAAGACACTCTACGTGCTGTTCTAATGAACGAATCGCCTTCATTAAAGCACCTTCAAAGTTGTTACAGATACTCATAACTTCACCGGTTGCTTTCATCTGCGTTGTAAGTTTTCTACTGGCTGTAATAAACTTATCAAATGGAAGACGTGGAATCTTAACTACACAGTAATCCAGTGTAGGCTCAAAACTTGCATATGTCTTCTGTGTAATTGCATTCTTAATCTCATCTAATGTATATCCAAGAGCAATCTTTGCTGCTACTTTTGCAATAGGATATCCTGTTGCTTTTGAAGCAAGTGCTGATGAACGGCTAACTCTAGGATTTACCTCGATAACACAATATTCAAAACTTTCCGGATGAAGTGCGTACTGCACGTTACATCCACCAGTAATATTTAATTCATTAATAATATTGAGTGCTGATGTACGAAGCATCTGATGTTCCTTATCGCCCAATGTCTGAGATGGAGCAACAACGATACTATCTCCTGTATGAACACCTACCGGATCAATATTTTCCATGTTACATACTGTAATACAGTTTCCAGCAGAGTCACGCATAACCTCGTACTCTACTTCTTTCCAACCTGCAATACATCTCTCAACCAAAACCTGACCTACACGACTGAGTCTCAGACCATTTTCAAGAATTTCTACTAATTCTACCTGATTATGTGCGATACCGCCACCGCTGCCACCAAGTGTGTATGCCGGACGAAGAACAACCGGATAGCCAATCTTGTTCGTAAAGGCAATACCATCTTCAACATTTTCAACAACTAAAGATGGAGCACATGGCTCGTTAATCTTTTCCATTGTCTCTTTGAACTCAAGACGGTCCTCTGCCTTTTTGATTGTCTCTGATGTCGTACCAATCAGTCTGCATCCATGTTCCTCTAAAAATCCTGTTTCAGCAATTTCCATAGCAAGGTTGAGTCCTGCCTGTCCTCCAAGGGTTGGAAGAATGCTGTCTGGCTTTTCTTTTTCGATAATCTTTTTTAATACCGGTACTGTTAATGGTTCAATATACACCTCATCAGCAATATCTTTGTCTGTCATAATTGTAGCCGGGTTTGAATTTAAAAGTACTACCTCAATGCCTTCCTCTTTCAAAGAACGACATGCCTGTGTACCAGCGTAGTCAAACTCTGCTGCCTGTCCAATGACAATCGGACCAGAACCAATTACTAAAACCTTCTTTATACTTAAATCTCTAGGCATTCTTCTTCACCTCCATCATATTAATAAATTCATCAAAGAGTCTGTCTGAATCCTGTGGTCCAGGACAAGCCTCCGGATGGAACTGAACTGTAAATATACTCTTATTCTTATATCTTAAACCTTCTACGGTTTTATCATTAACATTTACGAAAGCAACTTTTGCAACATCAGGATTT
>CANPET010000102.1 GCA_947573465.1 uncultured Eubacterium sp. | reverse complement strand
ATTCAGATATCCCTTTCTGCCTATGGTAATACCAAACAATTCATCAGTAACATCATATCCAATAAAAAAGCGATGAATGAAAGGTGTGTCAGGAGAAAAACGCTGACTTAGTGCACAGCTCATTAAAAGATAGCGGATGTTTGTAATAAAGGTAATAAATATAATTTCAATATATGCTGCATCAGCAGCCATAACAGTAAAGCCGGCATATTCGCCGGCAGATGCATTATTTAACAGGCTGACCAGAAATCCTTGAAATGGAGTTAATCCGATATTTCTGGCAGTAATTCCTAGGGAAAAAGATACTGCGAAATATCCTAGACCAATAGGTAGTCCATCTCGCATTCCCTCTTTGAAAATTTGTTTGTTATTCATGGTTTTAAGTTTCATCCTTATGTTAATTCAAGTAATTTATATTATAAAAAATTATTTTTTCCAAAAATCTACAATTTTATCTATTCTGGATGTCATAGCATTGAACAACATATCCACTAATGTAATGGCAACCATGGATTCTACAACTACAACAGCTCTTGGAACGATAATAGGATCATGACGTCCTTTAATATTGATTTCAATGTCTTCGCCAGACTTGTTAACTGTTTTTTGAGTCCTAGCAATAGAAGGTGTAGGCTTTACGGCAGCACGAAGGATAATCTGTGAACCATCACTCATACCACCCATAATACCACCGGCATGATTTGTTGTTTTTGCAATTTTTCCATCTTTCATCTGAAAACCATCATTATCTGTAGAACCGGTAGAAGAGGAGACAGCAAAACCATCACCAATTTCAATGCCTTTAATTGCTCCAATGGACATAATTGCTTTTGATAAATTAGCATCTAATTTATCAAATACAGGTTCACCAATGCCTATAGGCATTCCGTCCACAAGACATTCAATAACACCGCCTACGGAGTCCATTTCAGCCATTTTTTCTTTTAACAATTCTCCGGCTTTAATAGCTGCATTGCTGTCAGGCATATACATAGGATTATTTTCAATTTCTTCTTTATTAAAGTTGCTATAATCAATCTCTACAGTTCCAATTGCCCTTGAGTAAGTGGTTATACAAATACCTAACTGCTCTAAAATCTTGGAAGCAATGGCACCGGCAGCAACACGTCCGATGGTTTCTCTACCAGAGGAACGACCACCGCCTCGGTAATCCCGGAAACCATATTTTTCATCAAAAGTATAATCAGCATGTCCGGGTCTGTAGTAGGATGCAATCTGGCTATAATCAGCAGAATGATGGTCTTTGTTGCGTACCATCATAGAAATCGGTGTACCTGTTGTTTTTCCTTCAAAGATGCCAGAGAGAATTTCAACTTTGTCGTCTTCGTTTCTCTGGGTTGTGTATTTGGATTGCCCCGGTTTTCTTCTATTTAAAAATATCTGTATATCTTCTTCACATAAATCTATTCCTGCAGGGCAGCCATCTACAACAACGCCTAATGCTTTGCCATGAGATTCTCCCCAAGTGGTGATTTTAAAAATATTGCCATAAGTTGAACCAGCCATAACGACCTCCTTATATATGTTGATTTTCTAATCTTTAACAGTATATCAATTGAAGTGGATAAGTTCAAGTAAAAAGAAAGAGTACAGGGCTTGCAATACTGGGTTAAATCAAATAGAATATAAGTTATGTGTTTAGGAATGAAAAAGAAAGTGAGATGAGTAATATAAATTATACTTGTCAGCAGGACATATATTACCATAATTAGGAGACAAGACATGTTTAAAGTATTAGCAAAAGATGGAAATGCAAAAAGAGGAGAGTTCACCACGGTACATGGTAAAATACAGACACCGGTGTTTATGAATGTTGGAACAGCAGCTGCCATTAAAGGGGCTGTTGCCGCAGAAGATTTATATCAGATTAAGACACAGGTGGAGTTGTCTAACACCTATCATTTACATGTGAGACCAGGAGATCACATTGTAAAGAAAATGGGTGGCATTCATAAGTTTATGAACTGGGAGAAACCAATTCTTACAGACTCAGGAGGGTTTCAGGTATTTTCTCTTGCGGGACTTAGAAGCATTAAAGAAGAAGGCGTACATTTCAGATCGCATATAGATGGAAGAAAAATATTTATGGGGCCAGAGGAGAGTATGCAGATTCAATCAAATCTTGCATCGACGATTGCCATGGCGTTTGATGAATGTCCATCCAGTGTGGCATCCAAAGAGTATATTAAGAATTCTGTAGATAGAACGACCAGATGGCTGAAGCGCTGTAAAGTAGAAATGGATAGACTGAATACTTTAGAAGATACTATCAATAAGGAGCAGATGTTGTTTGGTATTAATCAGGGTGGAGTTTACGATGATATTCGTATCGAGCATGCCAAAGCAATTTCTGAAATGGATTTAGATGGATTTGCTATTGGTGGTCTTGCTGTTGGAGAAAGCCATGATGAGATGTACCGAATTATTGAAGCGGTAGAGCCACATCTTCCAAAGGAGAAACCGATATATTTGATGGGGGTGGGAACACCTGCAAATATATTAGAAGCAGTTGAGCGGGGAGTAGATTTCTTTGACTGTGTTTATCCTGCAAGAAATGGACGACATGGACACGTATATACTAATAAAGGAAAGCTTAATTTGTTTAATGCAAAATACGAGACAGATGCAGAACCGATTGAAGAGGGATGTCAGTGCCCGGCATGTAAATATCATAGCAGGGCATATATCAGACATTTATTAAAGGCAAAAGAAATGTTGGGAATGCGTTTATGTGTCTTGCATAATTTATATTTTTATAATACAATGATGGAAGAAATTCGTGATGCTATAGAAGCAGGACGTTTTGAAGAATATAAAGCTAATAAATTAGAGGGATTTAAAGAGAACGACCAGAAATAGGAGGAATTTTAAATGGGACTTTTAGCAACACAGGCAGCAGGTAGTTGGGTAGTTATAATCGTATATGTTATAATCATTATAGGATTTATGTATTTTATAGCAATCAGACCACAGAAGAAACAGGAAAAGAAACAGCAGGCACTTATGGAAAGCGTTGAGATTGGTGACAGTGTTTTAACAACTAGTGGATTTTACGGAATGATTATTGATGTGACAGATGATACAGTTATTGTAGAATTTGGTGGAAATAAAAATTGCCGTATTCCAATGCAGAAGGCAGCAATCGTAGATGTTGAAAAAGCAAATGTATAAAGAAATATATTTTAGTTAGAATAGTTTAGCATGTATTAACGGTATATGTTAAATTATTGATTTAAAGTAAATGAACCATAGGTATGTAATGGTAAAAGACATTCATATCTATGGTTATTTTTATCATATAGGGAATTTATTTGAATTTTTCATATTATAAAAATGCTTTGCAGAGGTGTGAAGATGTATTCGTTTTTAATCGTTATGAATTTCAAACACTTTACATATATATTTTGGTAGTTTGACAAAAAATACATGTAATTTATTCTTATTTGCTATGAAATCTAAGAAGATTTTACATGTATGTTTTGGTAGTTTGACAAAAAGTACATGTAATTTATTATCGTTTGTTATGAAATCTAAGAAGATTTTACATGTATATTTTGATAATTGGACAAAAAATATATGTAATTTATTTTTATTTTCTATGGATTTGCCAGTTTTACAAAACAGAGTGGATAAAAAACTTCTTTAACCAAAGAGCACCTTTGTTATCTTGGTATGTTAAATATTATCAATAAAGTAGTTATATCTGTAAGGTTGAAAAAAAACACTAATTGGGTTATAATTTACAAGTTAATGTGGGTTTTTGTATTCAGCGAGAAAAAAGTACGAAGTACCGAATTCGAACTGATGGCTGAATAATGCACATTAATATGAAACTAGAAAGAAAGAAGGAATTACAATGAATTTTAATGTTGCAGTTATTCCTGGCGATGGTATTGGACCGGAGATAGTCGCAGAGGCTAGAAAGGTATTGGATGTCGTCGGAAATAAGTTTGGACACAGCTTTAATTACACAGAAGTGGACATGGGTGGTATCTCTATTGATAAACATGGTGTTCCGCTAACAGATGAGGCTCTTGAAACAGCAAAGGCAAATGATGCTGTCCTGCTTGGAGCCGTCGGAGGTGTCGTCGGAAAGGATAGTTGGTATGATTTGCCACCGAACCTTAGACCTGAAGCTGGACTGCTTGCAATTAGAAAGGGATTAAACCTTTTTGCAAATCTTAGACCTGCATATCTTTATAAAGAATTAAAAGATGCTTGTCCACTGAAAGAAGAAGTGGCGGAAGCAGGATTTGATATGATTATTGTAAGAGAGCTTACCGGAGGTCTCTACTTTGGAGAAAGAAAGACTGAGGAAGTAAACGGCGTCCTTACAGCAACAGATACATTAACATATAATGAAGAAGAGATTCGAAGAATAGCCATCAAGGCATTTGATATTGCAATGAAGAGACGCAAAGAAGTAATCAGCGTTGATAAGTCGAATGTTTTAGATAGTTCAAGACTTTGGGATAAGGTAGTAAATGAAGTGGCTAAGGATTATCCGCAGGTTAAGTTGACACACATGCTAGTTGATAATTGCGCAATGCAGTTGGTAAAAGATCCGGCACAGTTTGACGTAGTTGTGACCGAGAATATGTTTGGTGATATTTTATCAGATGAAGCCAGTATGGTAACCGGCTCTATTGGAATGCTTTCATCAGCATCACTTAGAGAAGATAAGTTTGGTCTTTATGAGCCAAGCCATGGTGCTGCTCCTGATATTGCAGGACAGAACAAGGCAAATCCAATAGCAACTATCCTTTCAGCAGCAATGATGCTTAGATATTCATTTGATTTAGATAAAGAAGCAGATGCAGTAGAAGCAGCTGTAGAGAAAGTATTAGAAGATGGTATCCGTACAATCGATATTATGTCTGATGGAATGACATTGGTCGGATGTAAGGAAATGGGAGACGAAATCGTTAATCGCATATAATGGAGGTAAACAAGATGAAAAGTGATTCAGTAAAGACTGGTATACAGCAGGCACCTCACAGATCATTATTTAATGCTCTTGGGATGACTGAAGAAGAACTTGCAAAACCATTAGTAGGTATTGTTTGTTCTTATAATGAAATTGTTCCGGGACATATGAACCTGGATAAAATTGCTCAGGCAGTAAAGATGGGTGTTGCCATGGCAGGTGGTACACCGATTATGTTCCCGGCTATTGCAGTATGTGATGGTATTGCTATGGGACATGAGGGAATGAAATATTCTCTTGTAACAAGAGATTTGATTGCAGATTCTACAGAGTGTATGGCAAAGGCTCATCAGTTTGATGCATTGGTTATGATTCCAAACTGTGATAAGAACGTGCCAGGACTTTTAATGGCAGCTGCAAGAGTCAATGTTCCAACTGTTTTTGTTTCCGGTGGACCAATGATGGCGGGACACGTTATGGGGCAGAAGAGAAGTCTGTCTTCCATGTTTGAGGCAGTAGGAGCCAATGCTGCAGGAAAAATGACATTGGAACAGGTTAAGGAATTTGAGGAAAAGGTTTGTCCTACATGTGGTTCCTGTTCAGGAATGTATACAGCCAATTCCATGAACTGCTTAACAGAAGCTCTTGGTATGGGACTGAAAGGAAATGGAACAATTCCGGCAGTTTATTCAGAAAGATTAAAGCTTGCAAAACATGCAGGTATGGCAGTTATGGAATTAGTAAAAAAAGATATTCGTCCAAGAGATATTATGACAAAAGATGCAATATTGAACGCATTGACAGTAGATATGGCACTTGGATGTTCAACAAACAGTATGCTTCATTTACCAGCAATTGCACATGAAATTGGATTTGACTTTGACATTGCAATGGCAAATGAAATTAGTGAAAAAACACCAAACTTATGTCATCTTGCACCAGCAGGTCCGACATATATGGAATGAAGCAGGCGGCGTATATGCAGTAATGAATCAGTTAAGCGAGCTTGGATTATTAAATGAAGACTGCATGACAGTAACAGGTGAAACCATTGGAGAAAACATCAAAGGATGTATCAATAGAAATCCAGAAGTTATCAGACCACTGGATAATCCATACAGCAAGACAGGTGGACTTGCAGTTCTTAAAGGAAATCTTGCACCAGACGGCTCTGTTGTAAAACGTTCCGCAGTTGCAGACTCTATGATGGTACATGAAGGACCGGCAAGAGTGTTTGATTGTGA
>CANPET010000101.1 GCA_947573465.1 uncultured Eubacterium sp. | reverse complement strand
AAAATTTCTTTGACTTCTTTATTGGGTTTTGCAATCAGCATCAAAAATAAATGTTCCACGGAAACATATTCGTCTCCCATTCTCTTTGCTTCATCTTCTGCATGTATCAGAACATCATTGAGTGCCTGACTCATAAACATATTACCGCCCTGTACCTTAGTGCGCTTTGCGATAGCCTGTTCTACTCTGTTTCTAAAATGCTCCGGCTGTATTTCCATTTTTTCAATCAGTTTCATAATCAGGCTGTCATCCAGATTTATTAACGCATACAGTAAATGTTCCTGATCAATTTCCTGATTTCCATATTCACTGGCGATTTTCTCTGTATTCTGTATCGCCTCAATGGACTTTTGTGTAAACTTACTGATATTCATACAATTACCTCCATTATTTGCTATAACCTGTATTGATAAATAATAGTCATTGTTATGTTAACTATTAACTGTCTATGAATATACTACCTAATTATTATATTTTAACCATTAATTATTGAATAATTTGTTACTTTTCTGTTAATATCTGTATTTTATATAAGTTTTATAAATTGAGCAGGCTGACTCCTGCCCGATTACGCAAATGAAGAGCCGAAAGAAAATACCTTCCGGCTCTTTTACATACAAATAGTTACTTGATTATTCATAATTATTTATTCTCTGTCTGTATTTCTTCAGCAGAAAAGTCACTCCCCTACAAACCGGAATTTGTGTTCACTGCCACTACAATTAATCTGCCATCCTTTCCTGAACCATAACAAGTTGACAATGTTATCATCTGCTGTCCATACTTTGGTTTAATTCCTGTAGTATACAAAGCTTTGTCCATCAGCGCTGAAAGATTACTTTTGAAATTCTTTCGGTTCGGTGCATCTACAAAATTATACCATTCATCACTTTCCTTCAACGAAACAACAGCAAAAATATGATATATATTATTTCCACGTGCTGTTTCAAACTCAATTTCAGGATGTTTTTCACAATATTCAGAATCAACATATTCTTTCAACGAAGCAAACAACTGACCATTTCGCATATTATGTCCATAAATAATACAATTATCGCTGTCCACATTACATCTTGCATCTAAAAATGGAGTCCCTGAACTGCTATACTTCTTTTCGAAGTTCATATATAAATACTTCTTTGGATCATCCGGTGTATGCATAACAGGATAATCAATCGGTGTATCCTTTATACAAACCCAGCCAAGACACTCATTATTCTTTTGGAACAATGCAGAAAGATTTCTTCCTATGCTGCTGTCATCAGCAATCTCCTTTGCTAATTGCTGAAACTGATGTTGTGCTCTTTTATGACTTAGAATCTCACGACCAATAAAAAATGCGCCAACTAGTATAATTGCTAGCAGAATCAGCAAAACAAGTATTTTTAATCCTTTAGAACGCTTTTTTTTCATCATCATTCTCCTTCTTTGAAACCCATTTATGTTAAGCACACTAGAATTTTTATATAACTAAATATTTTTCCATGAAAATCATTCCATCAAACCTAAAGTATCCCTTCCTGCAAGAGAAGCCGCCCAGACTGTATCTTTACTAATCGGTGTTATATTTTTCTGAGATACAAAATACTTCTCCAGAAGTTCATAAAAGTCTTGAGCCTCAATCTCTTTATTCTCTTTGAAAAACTTTTTGTTATCCGCCCGAGTCATGCCATCCTTATAACTTCCATAAAAAAGTAATAAATCTTCCTCAAAATCCTCCGGCACTTCCTCAATGCCATAAGTCTTTTCATTACACTTAATTTTTTTGTCTTTTAACTTCTTTTCCAGAGACTGATATATACCTGTAGCTGCTGCAGTATAATCATGAGCCACTGAAACAGCTTTGATATTTTTAAAACTTGTATTATTCAGCATGGAGTGATAATTCGGTTCAATATATGCACTGATTACACCCGGAGAATATATTCCATCTGTCTGGGTTTTATCAAAAAACTGCTGCCCCTCAATCAATTTTGCTATGGCATCACCTAATACTTCACTTTCCATATTATGTTTTATGAACCATCCGGTATCTTTGCCAAACTCATATATATCATACGCCTTATCTGCTTTCACATCATCCGCCTGCTCTTTCTGATTAAAGACAAACATATCAAAATCCTGGGACTTTAATAATTTCTTCATATCACTGTAATCAACAGTTCTAATCAATACCGTGTCATACTCATAACTACCATTATAGGACTTGTTTTCCTTTAAAACAATCTGCTTATAGGGTTTTATGGAATCGATACAGTATGCTCCTGTTCCAAGCGCTGACTGCCCCTTTTTATCAGACTGACTGATAATAGGAATATTAAAAACCTTTATATTATCACTATCAGCACCTGTAAAGGTAAATACCAAACTATCATCTCCTGCTGCTCTTATATCTACTATTCTGCTTAAAAGATTTGTATAAGCAGTATGATTTGCCATGAACCATTTATAAGATTTTACGACAATATCAGCATCAAGCTTTTCTCCATCACTAAAAGTCTTATCCTGTTTCAATTTCACAGTCGCCTCTCTGCCTTCCTTTTCAAAAGTAACACTTTTGGCATTACAATAGAAAATTTTGCAGTCATTATTAATACTGATTAATGGCTCATAAACAAGTTTCTTTAATACAGCATCTGCTTCATCATTGTGGGTATAAGGATAAATATCTGCAATAGAAGCAGATACCCCCACGCAGAATGTAGCTTCTCGCTCCTCTTTTAGATTAACTTTCCCGGAATCCCCCTGAAAAATCAAATGTGGATTATCCTCTTTACCTATAAACGCAGCTATAATCAGCCCTATTGCAATACACCATAAAACTACTGCAAAAATAACTACAAACATTTTAAATTTCTTCTGTCCCAATTTCTTCATGTCCTTAATAAAGAATAAGGGGAAAAATCCCCTTATTCTATTTCCTTTCTTCTTTTCTTATTACCAACAATCACAACAATTGCACCTGTCATTATTGCCAGCATAATTGGTAATAATGCCCACCAATATCTGTCATCTAATCCGGTCTGAATCTGGTCTGCTTTTTCTACCTGTGTAAAACCAAGGTATGCATTTTTATGGTTGTAACCATCAAACTCATATTTCAGATTATAACAATTCTTCTGCTTTCTTGGAACTGCCAATGTAATCACAGGCGTAATACCTGTTGTAACCTCATCCTTATCACCTTTTTCAGTGTCAGGTGAAAGGATGTTAACCTTCTTATCTCCAAATATAACAAAGTCAAATGCCTTTGTAAAGGAGCGTTCTTCCGGTTTTTCCATCGTTACACGATATTGATATGGCTCATTATTCTCATCAAGAACCGGAAGGTTTTCGAATATGAATAATCCTCTTTCATCTGTTACTGTCTTACCACCCGGATATCTTACAAAGTCGGACTCTTCATCAGAACCGTCTTTGTACTCAAGATAAACTTCTTTATCTTCAAATATCTCTTCATTATCGTCAATAATACCATCAGCATTTGCATCTTCGAATACGATACCTGCGATACTTCCTACACCATAAGGAACAATACCTGCATCAAGAGACTCTACTGAGAATCCATGAGAAATATTATATCCTTCTATATTGTAGTCCGAAGGTGTTGTTTCATCTGCTTTGTCTGCTAATACAATTAACACCTGTTCATTCTCTAGATAACCTGTCTTTTCGTTCAAGTCATTCTTGTTACCTTCACCATCCGTATGGAAAATAGTAACTCCATACCTGCTTGGAAGATTTGGAACTTTCACACGATATCCATAAACCACCGGTTTTTCATCTTTATAACCATATAATTCAAGATTATCAAATCGGTATGTACCATCTTTGCCAGTCTGAACTGTTACAAAAGCTTCACTATCCATTGTAAGCCACTGTCCATTCTGAAGATATAACTTTTCAAGTGTAATATCAACACCTTTCGCAAAAGTTTCTTCGTTACAGATTCCATCATGGTCTTCATCTATCCATACAAGACCTGAAATACTATGATTATGCTTTGCAACAAAGCCAGCATTATTCTGATCACGGACAATCGCTTTGACAACATCATAACCTTCTATAACATATGGTTTATTAGGATTTTCTTCCTTATCTTTCTTCTGTGCCAGAACGATACAGCCTTTGAACAATTCTTCACGACCATTATCTTTTTTAATAATCTGATAATTGTCACTGCGAAGTGCACTGTCACCCGTACCTTCATTCATCTGATACTTCGTCGCCAGTCTGTCTTCATGATTGATAATGTACAATTCATAACCATACATATAATTATTGCCATCTTCAGTAACAAATGTATCAAGATTTTCAAATGCATAATTACCACCTTTATCTGTTAACGTTGTTGCAAAGAATTCTTCTGTCTTCTGCTCTGCATCCGTTTCTGTTGTAGATGTCTCTTCCTTATTCTGGTTTTTGTCTGATTCTGTATTGTTTACTTCGTTCTGGTCCTCTGCCTTTTTGTCTGGTGCTGGTTTCCATTCTCCATCCTTATAAACAAAACGCTTCAAACCTATTTCGATGTTTTCCAACATATTGTCTTCATTATCAATCAGACCATCATAGTTGACATCATCAAATACGGAACCTGTAATTGCTGCTTTCTCTATGATTGTATATCCTGCATTGTAATCTTCAAGATTTTCTGCAAGAACCACATTGTAACCTTCTGCAAAGTAAATTTCATCAATACCTTTTACATTATCCTGCTCAGTTACCTTATGCGCTACTACAATCTTTCCATCCAGCATTTCCGGTAATTCAGTATCTGCCTTAATTATCTGTCCACTCACAAGTAAGAAACTGCTATCACCATATCTTGTTACTGCATAGCCGTCCGGATCTTTGATAATCCATACATCATATCCATACAGTTGATTGGCATCCTTTTCCTTCTTATGTGTCTCAAGATTATCAAATGTATAATGACCATTTTCATCTGTTACTGTCGTGCTGATAAATCCTTCTTCATGAGTAGGTATCCATTCGCCATCTTCATAAACAAACTGTTTCAGTCCTACTTCGAAATCTTTGACAAATTTGTCTTCTTCATCAATTTTGCCGTCATAATTGATATCATCAAATACCGTTCCGCTGATAGAACCTTTCTGTTCTTTCATATATCCTGCATTATAACGATCCGGATTTTCTGCAAGAACCACATTGTAACCTTCTACGAAATAAATCTCGTCAATTCCCTCTACATTTTCCTGTTCGGTCACTTTATGAGCTGTTACAGACTTGCCAGCAAACATTTCAGATAACTCCATATCCAGTTTTATAACCTGTCCATTTACAAGTAAGAAACTGTCCTCTCCATATCGTGTTACTGCGTAGCCTTCCTCATCCTTCACTACCCATACTTCATAACCGTACAGTTTATTGACATTCTCTTCTTTCTTGTGTGTTTCAAGATTATTAAATACATAATGACCTTTTTCATCTGTTACTGTTGTACTGATAAATTTCTCATCATGTGTAGGAATCCATTCTCCATCTTCATAAACAAACTGTTTCAGTCCTACTTCGAAATCTTTCATGAATTTATCTTCTTCACCAATGATGCCGTCATAATTGATATCATCAAATACTGTTCCACTGATAGAACCTCTCTGTTCCTTCATGTAGCCGGCATTATACTTCTCAATGTCCTCTGCAAGAACCACATTGTAGCCTTCTGCAAAATAGATTTCATCAATTCCTTCTATGCTATCCTGCTCTGTTACCTTGTGGGCTACAACTGTCTTTCCATCAAGCATTTCAGATAATTCAGTATCTGCCTTAATAACCTGTCCACTGATAAGCAAGAAACTGTCATTTCCATATCTCGTTACGGCATATCCGTCCGGATCTTTCATAATCCATACTTCATAACCGTACAGTTTATTGACATTATCTTCTTTCTTATGTGTTTCAAGATTATCAAATGTGTAATGACCTTTTTCATCTGTTACTGTCGTGCTGATAAATCCTTCTCCCTGTGTTGGAATCCATTTACCTTCCTCATATACAAACTGTTTCAGTCCTACTTCGATACCCTTCATGAATTTATCTTCTTCGCTGATAATACCATCATAGTTTACATCATCAAATACTGTTCCACTGATAGAACCTCTCTGTTCCTTCATATATCCGGCATTATACTTCTCAATGTCCTCTGCAAGAACCACATTGTAGCCTTCTGCAA
>CANPET010000100.1 GCA_947573465.1 uncultured Eubacterium sp. | reverse complement strand
CAACGGAGCCACAGACAACGGAGCCACAGACAACGGAGCCACAGACAACGGAGCCGCAGACGACAGAACCACAGACGACGGAACCACAAACGACGGAACTACAGACAACAAAGGTTTCAACTACAACAGTAAAAGAAACGACTACAAAAGTAACAGTTGAGATAAAACTTGCAAAAGGTAAAATAAAAAAAGCTGTTAAGAAACTGGCAGCAAAAAAGGTTAAAATTACTTTCAAGAAAATAAAAAAGGCGACATCTTATCAGGTGCAGATTTGTTTGAATAAGAAGTTCAAAAAGAAAAATACTATTACAAAAAGAGTAAAGAAAACGAAATGCACATTTAAGAGATTAAAACCAAATAAGAAATATTATGTCAGAGTCAGAGCAGTGGCAAAGGTAAATGGCAAGAATGTTTATGGAAAATGGAGCAAAAAAACAAAAATAAAACAAAAGAAATAGCAGGTAAAAATATATAAAGATTTCACAGATATTGTGAAATCTTTTGCTATAAGGAGAGAGCATATGTATAGAACAAGTGGATTTATGGAAAATTTTGTATCAAAGGGAAAGATTCCGGTTAAAAAGATTTTAATATCATTGGTAATTATTGCAGTATTGGAGTTTGCAGCATTTTATGCGTTTCTACCATCACTAAATATTCATTCTATGGAGTTTTGGGAGTTTCAGGGATTTTTTGCCGTTGTATTTTGGGTATTAACGTTAAGTATTCCGGATAGAGAAAAATTCGAATTTAGGTACAATATGATATCAAAGATTTTAGGTATCGTAATTATATTGGCGGTTGTATTTATTATTATAGGAAATATTATATCTGCAAAACTATTTAATGCTGGCAGATATTCATCTCTTATAGATATAAAAAATACAAAATTTGAGGAAACAGTCAAGCAGACAGATACTATTACAGATGTGGCATTGATGGATACTGCCAGTGCAAAGGTAGTGGGACAAAGAGCCATTGGAGCATTGTCAGATGTAGTAAGCCAGTATGAAATTAGTGGTGATTATAATCAAATTGCTTTGGATGGAGCACCGATGAAAGTAGCATCGTTAGAGTATGCAGGCTTCTTTAAATGGTTCAATAATAGAAAAAATGGAATTCCGGGATATGTGTTGGTGGATGCAGTAGATTTTGAGGCTGATTATGTAAAATTGGATAAACCAATTAAATATACACCGTCAGGCTGGTTTAATGATAATCTGCAGAGACATTTAAGATTTAAATATCCAACAGCGATCTTTGAGGGCTATTATTTTGAATTAGATGAGGATGGAAAACCATATTATATATGTCCTACAATGACGGCAAGGGTCGGTTTGTTTGGTGGCTTTGATGTAAACGGAGTTGTCATTTGTGATCCGTGTACCGGAGACTGTAAGAAATATGATTTAGATGAGATACCAAGATGGGTAGACCGGGTATACGATGGAGATTTAATTGAAAAAAAATATAATTGGTATGGAATGTTGTCTGATGGATTCTGGAATAGCATTATCGGTCAAAAAGACTGCAAAAAGACAACAGAAGATTATGGCTATAAAGTAATTGATAATGATGTCTGGATTTATACGGGTGTGACCTCCGTTATAGATGATTCTTCCAATATCGGTTTTGTAATGGTAAATGCCAGAACAGGAGAAGCCAATTATTTTAATGTAGCGGGAGCAGAAGAATTTTCTGCAATGGAAGCAGCAGAAGGACAGGTACAGAATCTTGGATATGATGCGGCATTTCCTTCGTTGATAAATATTGATGGAAGACCAACGTATTTTATGGTGTTGAAGGATAAAGGAAATCTTGTAAAGCAATATGCATTAGTAGACGTAAAAAAATATAGTATTGTTGCAACAGGAACAACACAAAAAGATACGCTGAATACGTATAGGAAATTAATGAAAGAAAATGGAATTACTACAGAGATAAAGAAAGAAGAGCTTTCTAAACAATATCCACATGAAACGATAACAGTTCAGGATATTAAATATGTAAATGTTGCAGAGGGAACATTTGTATATATAACAGATACAAAGGGAAATGTTTATAAGGAAAAATTTTCCGATGACGAAACACTTGTGTTTATTGGACAGAATGATATGATTGAAATATATTACGAGGAAAATAAAGATACAGGAATCAGAGAAATAGAGGAATGGAAATCAAATGAAGAAAATGAGACAACGAAAGAGGAGAAAAATTAAATTTCAAAAGATTTTTTTGACGATAGTATTGGTAATTGCAGTTGGATTTCCAACCAATATATTGCAGGCAAAGACAGATTACAGTATGTCAGAGGTAAGTATTTCATTATGGAAAGGCAGTTCTAAAAAGTTAACAATCGTTAATGCACCTGCTGATGCAAAAGTTACGTGGAGTACTTCCAACGAATTTGCTGCCACGGTGGTGGATGGTGTAGTAACAGCGGTGAACTTTGGAACTGCAACAATTACGGCAAAGTATAAAAAGAAATCGTATACTTGTGTTGTTACGATACCAGATACATCCAGAAAGATAATACCCAATACTTATTCGGTAACAATCGTTGAAGGAAAGAGTTTTCAGTTAACTGCGATATCTTCTAATGTGGTTCGTTATCATTCACAGAATGAAGCGATAGCCACAGTGAATGAAAGCGGCATGATTTTTGGAAAAAATCCGGGAAAAACCAAGATTATATTAAAAAGTAATACAGCATCAACAGAATGTATTGTTACAGTAGTAGCAGACAAATCAACGTTGAAGCAGGTAAATAATACAGTTAGTAAAAAGAGGACAGCAATTAGAAGGGTTACAAAAAAGAATCATATTCGATATGAACGTATAATCTGGGCAAAGAATAAAGCAATTCGTTTTAAGATAGCCAATTTAGAGGAACACAATGTAAAAAAATGTGTCTGGTTTACATCTGATAAGAAGGTGCTGTCAAAGCCTAAGAAGGTAAAGGGTAATAAGATTACTGCAGAGGCGAGAACTGTTAGTCGTGGCAAAGCAAAAGTGATAGCAAAAGTTACATATAAAAATGGTAAGGTAAAGAAATATAGTACAAACGTTTATGTTTCAAGTCCTGTCATTAACACAAAAAATCTTGTAGTTTTGGGAAAGAATGCAGGTTCATGGAGATTGCAGTATATTTCTTTTTCAGGACTGTCAAAATATAGTGTGGTGAAATGGGATTTGTCTGCGGCAAAGAAAATAAAGACAACCGTTTACCGAAATAAACTTGCTATTTTAGGAAACAAACCTGCAAGTGGTGTTGTTAAAGCCCAAGTTGATGGGAAAACCTATAAGGTGCAATATAATGTATACAATCCAACTTTTCAAAATTTGTCAGGATACATTATAAAAGGAAAAACGGCGAAAATTAACATTGCAGGAATTGGTGCAGTGAAACCACAATATACCAGTCGAAATGAATTAATTGCCACAGTGGCACAGGATGGAATGGTTACAGGGGTGAATTCAGGAGTAACCACTGTAGATGCAAAAATTGGAAGTTACTACTTTACTTTCAGAGTTGAAGTGGCTGCGAAGGGTATGAAGGAAATAATAGACAGGGCAGATTATATTGTAAATAATTGGAAGTACAGCCAGAGTAAACGGATGCAGGAGGGCTTTTATGATTGTTCATCATTAGTATGGAAGGGATATAAAGCATATAATGACTATCAGGAAAAATTAGGGAGTAAGACGCAGGCGTTTTGTGCGGCAGATTTATTTGATTACTTAAAGAGTAAAAATCAGATTGTATATTTTGGGTACTTGGGATATGATTATTTGAAACCAGGAGATTTGATTTTTTATGGTGATTATAATAGTGCAGTACAATATAGTACTCCGGGAAGGACTTTGGATATTTATCATGTTGCAATGTATGCGGGTAATGCCAGAGTTGTGGAAAAAGGAGGCCAGCCTATCAATTATAATAATTTAAATCATGTTGTAGGAATAGGAAGGGTAATAGATTGATGGATTATCAAATAGGAAATATTGTAATGTTGAAAAAAGGACATCCGTGTGGTACAAACGAATGGAAAATTATCAGGGTTGGAGCAGATTTTAAATTGAAGTGCATGGGATGTAATCGAATTGTAATGGTTCCAAGAAAAGCCTTTGAAAAAAGTGTTAAGAAAGTAATATCAGAATAAGAATTTAAGGAGTGGTCGATTTAAGTCCACTCCTTTTTCTAAAAAATGAGTACTATTCTAAAAAAAAAGCGAAAAATATTTTTATGAAAAACAATACCTTTTATAAAAATTAAAGCCTTTTTTGAAATAATTTTATATTGTACAACAATATCAGCAAGAGATGAAACGCTATGTGTGAACGGAGAAATTTTAAAGAAGTAAAACAGGAGGATTTTATGAAGGGAAAGTTTTTTAAGAAAATTTTATCATCCGTATTAGTAATTGCTCTTTTAGTAACAGGAATGAGTATTACTGGTACACAGAAAGCAAAGGCAGCAACAACAGTAGGAAATACTGCTGACTACACAGTGACAGCAGAGGATGTTTCTGCAAGCACAACAAAGTTGACATTTAATGCAGCAAATTATGCGGCATATGTTATCGCTCATTATAAAGTAAATAATGGTGATCAACAGAATGTTGGAATGAACGGAAGTGATAAAAAATTCGAACTTAATATTAACGGATTAAAGAAAGGTGATAAGATTACATGTTCTTTTACATATAATAAGGGTGGTCTACAGTATGACTCAAACGAGATGACATATGTAACAGGAAAACAGACAACTACAAGCTCTAATATTGCAGCCCCTTTTGGTTTGGTAGTAAACAGTCCAAGAAATAATGCAGTGAGCGTTGTTTGGGGACGTGGAGAAATAAATACATACAATATTTATATTGATAATAAAGTAGTAGCAAATGCAGTAGGATGTGCTTATTATGAATTTGATAATGTAGCAGCAGGAAATCATACAGTAAGTGTTACAACAGTTTCTGGTTCAAGCGAATCAGCGAAAGTATCATTAAATGTAACAGTAGGAGGGCAGTCACAGGTTGCTACAACACCAAAGCCAACGACAACAAAATTAGAAACAGGTGTTGTTTATATTTATCAAGATATTAATTATGGTGGCAGAGTTACAGCATTAAATGAAGGAAGATATAATCGTGCAGCTTTAGAAGCAAAAGGATTTAGAAATGATGACCTTTCTTCACTGAAGGTTCAGAATGGCTATGAAGCAGTTCTTTATGCTGACGATAATTTCCAGGGAGCATCAAGAACAATTACAGCAGATACATCTTGGATAGGCGCAGATTTTAATGATGTTATGTCATCAATTATCGTTCGTAAAAAGACTGTACCAACAACAGCAAAACCAACAGTACCTGTAACACAGGCACCAACAACAAAGGCACCAAGTGTTGACACAAGTATCGCAAAGCCATTTGGTATGGTAGTTAGCAATCCGTCAGCAGGAACAATTGGAGTTGTTTGGGGTAGAGGTAATATAGACTCATATAATGTATATATTGATGGCAAACAGGTTGGAACAAAGGTTGGATGTGCATATTATACATATTCAGGATATGCAGCTGGAAATCATACAGTAGCAATCACAACGGTTTCAGGAAACAAGGAATCAGAGAAGTTAACAATGAATGTAAATGTGGTAACAGGAGGCAGTCAGCAGGAAACACAGGCACCAACACAGCCACAGCCAACACAGAAACCGACAACAGTTGACCCTGGAAATATTGGAACAGATATACCACAGCTTAGAAATGATATACCAGTTAGAAATGATAGAATGTTCTTACAGTTGAACAATAAAACAAATGGTAAATACAGAGACGATCAAATTTACTGGATTGTTATCGGAAGAAATAAAAATCATGAAATTAGTTACCTTGACGCACAGGGAAATCTGATTAAAGCTAGTTCAGCATTAAATACAATTGAAAAGAATGGAAGAAAATGTGCAAACATTGCACATTCATTAGCAGAGGCAAGTTATGTATATCTGCCAGACATTGAATCAGGAAGAATGTATTTAAGTTATGGTGAACCTGTTTATATCACTTTTAATACTGATGAAGCAGGAAATGTAGGATATGCAGGACCTGACCTTAACAATCCTTCAGACCCTAACAGTGATGTATTGTTTGAATTTGCAGAATTTACAGTTACAAATAAAGAATATTGGGGTAACACAACAAGAGTTGACTTCTTTAGTTTCCCAGTTGTAACAA
>CANPET010000099.1 GCA_947573465.1 uncultured Eubacterium sp. | reverse complement strand
TATTGATGAGCTGCACACAATCGTAGGAGCGGGAAAAACGGACGGTGCCATGGATGCAGGTAATATGTTAAAGCCGATGCTTGCCCGCGGAGAGTTACATTGCATTGGTGCAACAACATTGGATGAATATCGTCAATATATCGAAAAGGATAAGGCATTGGAGAGACGTTTCCAGCCGGTTATGGTTAGTGAACCTACTGTGGAGGACACAATTTCGATATTGCGTGGACTCAAAGAACGGTATGAAGTATTTCATGGTGTAAAAATTCAGGATGGTGCTTTAGTCAGTGCGGCAACATTGTCTGACAGATATATTACGGACAGATTTTTGCCGGATAAGGCGATTGACTTAGTAGATGAGGCATGTGCATTGATTAAAACAGAGATGGATTCCATGCCGACAGAAGTAGATGAACTGAGAAGAAAAGTCATGCAGCTGGAAATTGAAGAAGCAGCTTTGAAGAAGGAAAATGATAATCTAAGCATGGACAGATTACAGGAACTTCAAAAAGAGTTGGCAGAGCTTCGTGATATGTACCAGAATAAGAAAGTTACATGGGAGAATGAAAAAAATTCTGTCAACAAACTGCAAGAACTTCGGGAACAGGTAGAGCAGGTAAAGAAAGATATCGAAAAAGCACAAAATGATTATGATTTGGACAAGGCTGCACAGCTACAGTATGGTACATTGCCTGATTTGCAAAAGCAGTTACAGGCAGAAGAAGAAAAAGTAGGTGCGAAGGATTTGTCTCTTGTGAGGGAAAGCGTAACGGATGAGGAGATTGCAAGAATTATATCCCGCTGGACCGGTATCCCTGTAGCAAAACTGACTGAGACAGAAAGAAATAAGACACTGCATCTGGACGAAGAACTGCACAAGAGAGTTATCGGTCAGGACGAGGCAGTGACAAAGATTACAGAATCGATTATCCGTTCCAAAGCAGGAATCAAAGACCCGAGCAAACCAATTGGCTCCTTCTTATTTCTTGGTCCTACAGGTGTAGGCAAAACAGAACTGGCAAAGGCGTTGGCAGAAAGTCTGTTTGATGATGAGAGTAATATTGCAAGAATTGATATGAGTGAGTACATGGAGAAATACAGTGTGTCCCGTCTCATAGGAGCGCCTCCGGGATATGTAGGATATGATGAGGGAGGACAGCTGACAGAGGCAGTGCGCAGGAAACCATATTCTGTTGTATTGTTTGACGAGGTGGAAAAAGCACATCCTGATGTGTTCAATGTATTGCTTCAAGTGTTAGATGATGGCAGGATTACGGATTCTCAGGGAAGAACTGTAGACTTTAAGAATACGATTCTCATTATGACTTCTAATATTGGTTCGTCATTCCTGTTAGAGGGTATTGATGAGGAAGGCAATATTAAAGATGAAAATCAGGAACTGGTAATGAATGATTTGCGTGGACATTTCAGACCGGAGTTTCTAAACCGTCTGGATGAAATCGTAATGTTTAAACCGTTGACAAGAAGTAATATCGGCGGCATTGTTGATTTGATTGTTGCAAATCTGAATCAACGACTGGCAGATAAAGATTTGAAAATCTGCCTGACAGATGCAGCGAAAAAGTATGTTGCAGACAATGGTTATGATCCGGTGTATGGTGCAAGACCTTTAAAGAGATACCTGCAAAAGAATGTGGAAACATTGGCAGCAAAGGTTATTTTAGAGGGTAAAGTTAATATGGGTGATACGATAATCTTTGATGTGGACAATAACCAGTTAGTTGTAAAATAAGATTTTAAATGTGATAGATTTTTGAAATCAAAATCATAGCATAGTTTTTTATTATAAATTAATAAAAAGCTATGCTATTTTGGTTATACCAGATAGGTAGAAGAAGTTCGATATGTGAAATTAAGGGGAAATACAAAATGATAAAGAAGATTTCAAAAGTTCTAAGGATGTTCACATTTTTACTAGTATTAATGTTGTTAATGATAATTGTTACAAATATTTTTGTGCCGACTTATGTACAATGGAGATGGGATAGTGACAGCACTACAAATTCATTTTATGAGTTGGAAAAAGATACAGTAGATGTACTGGTAGTTGGACCGAGTGTCAGTGCAGCAGCGATTAATCCTATGGAATTATATAAAAAACAGGGGATTTGCTCTTATAACCTGTCTATTATTCATGAGCCGATGATTGGTACATATTATTGGTTAAAAGAAGCATGTGAAACACAGAATCCTAAATTAGTAGTGGTGGAGATACAAATAGGAGCACGAAAAAATCCCAAAAAAGAAGAGCGTTTCAGACTATGTTATGATTATATGCGTTTTGGAAAAAACAAAATTGAGATGGCACAGAAGTATTGCGAGTATGATGATGAAGCAAATATTGTAGAATACCTTTTTCCGATGACAATGTTTCATGACAGATGGAAAGAGTTTACGGAATTAAATTATATAGAAAATAAGTCATCTACCAGAGGATTTAATGCATTGGTGAGAACTTATAAAAAAGGTTTTGATGGAACGGATATGTCAAGCGAAGATATGCCGGAGCAGTACAGTGAGATAGATTACGAATATTTAGAAAAAACAATTAAATTTTGTCAGGAACAAAAAATGGAAGTTCTTCTTTTAAGGACGCCGGACCCTACATGGACTGTTGAAAAACACAATGTTATAGAGAGGTGCGCAGAAAAATATGATGTTTCTTTTTTAGACTGCAATGAGAAAAGTACTTTTGAGAAAATAGGAATTGACTGGAAAGTCGATGGGAATGATTCGCAGCATTTGAATTATCATGGAGCGAGTAAATTTACAAAATATCTGGGAGAATATTTAACAGACAATTATGAATTAGAGGACCATCGGGGAGAAAAGGAAGAGGAAAAACTGGGATACGATTTTGAAGGATATAAAAGATATATGGATAATTCGAAAGAGTTGGAAAAACAAATAAAGGCAGGAAAACAATTGTGGAAAGAATAAAATAAAATGGAAAGCCATGATATGCGAGATTATAAAATAATCTTACGTATCATGGCTTTTAAAATGCATATAAAAATAATGTTGACAAATTATATTTTTAGAATATAATGAATATATGAATAGTTGTTCATATGTTATAAAAGGAGAGCGTGATATGAAGGAAAAAATACAAAATTGTGGTGGGGAACATCATCATAATGAAGTGATAGAAAAGATATCAGTTAATATGCCGGACGAAGGAACGCTTTGTGATCTGGCGGAGTTTTTTAAGGTGTTTGCGGATTCTACCAGAATAAAAATATTATATGCATTATCCAGTGGAGAATTATGTGTATGTGATATATGGCAGAGTCTGGGACTCACACAGTCGGCAGTATCGCATCAGCTGAGAATATTAAAACAGATGCGGCTGGTTAAGTATAGAAAAGAAGGAAAAACAATATATTATTCACTGGATGATAATCATATTCAGTCCATATTAAATGGTGGATTGGAACATGTTATGGAGTAATTAAGAAGAAAGGGAAGGTAGAGATATGCAGTTAATGGAAAAAATTCTAAATAGAAAAAATGAGCATCATACAGATATTGGTGGACATCATCATAATCATGAGCATTGTCATGATGAACATTGTGCATATGAGCATAATCATGATAGACATGGGCACCAGCATGGACATGGATGCGATTGTTGTGAAGATGGCATAGAAATTGACAGAAGAAAAACAATTGCCGGTGTTGCAGTATTTATTGCAGCTTTTGTTATTTTTCATATTCCGGGGTTGTTTGAATCATTTGGAGAGCAGACAAGAGATACGATAGAGTTAATTGTTTTCCTGTTAATTTATCTGGTAACTGCTAGAGATATTGTGGTAAATGCAATTAAGAATCTGTTTAAGGGAAAAGCGTTAGATGAACAGTTTTTGATGTCTATTGCAAGCCTTGGAGCTTTCTTTGTAGGCGAATATCCGGAAGGATGTGCAGTGATGTTGTTTTACATGGTAGGCGAATTGTTTCAGGACTATGCAGTGGATAAGTCTAGAAAGTCTATTACAGAGTTAATGGATATCAGACCGGATTATGCGAACCTTTTAAGAAAAGATGGAAGCATGGAAAAGGTAAATCCTGATAAGGTGAAAGTAGGAGATGTGATTGTCGTAAAACCGGGAGAAAAAATTCCGTTAGACGGAACAATCATTGAAGGGCAGGGGAGTTTGGATACATCCAGTCTCACAGGAGAGAGCCTGCCGAGAGAAGTAATGTCAGGGCAATCTGTTATAAGCGGCTCTATTAGTATTAGTGGTGCTTTGACGATACAGGTTACAAAGGTCTTTGGTGAATCTACAGTTTCTAAAATTTTGGAATTGGTAGAGAATGCAGGCAGTAAAAAGGCAAAAACCGAAAAATTTATTACCCGATTTGCAAAGATTTATACACCGATTGTTGTAGGGCTGGCACTTGCATTGGCAGTGATTCCACCACTTGTAAATGTTGCTATGGGAGCAGATATTGCGGATTTTTATGGTGTGTGGAATGACTGGATTTACAGAGCATTAACATTTTTGGTAATTTCCTGCCCATGTGCATTGGTAGTTTCTGTGCCACTGAGTTTTTTTGCAGGCATTGGTGCAGCATCTACAAAAGGAGTGCTGATAAAAGGAAGTGATTATTTAGATCAGATTGCCAAATGCAGTACAGTGGTTTTTGATAAAACAGGAACTTTGACAGAGGGAAAATTTAAAGTGACAAAGATTCAGTCAAAGACGGATGACATTGTATTTTTACAAATGGCGGCGATTGCAGAAATGTATTCTAATCATCCGATTGCGAAATCTTTGAAAGAAGAATTGAAAGTAAGAGATGCCAAAACTTATTATGAAATAGAAAACAGACAGAGAGAGATTAAAATAGAAGAGATTCACGGAAAAGGCGTGAAGGCAGTTCTGGATGAAAGTACAATTTTGGCAGGAAATGAAAAACTGATGGAAGCTTTTCAGATAAATTGTGAAAAGACAGGGGTGGCTGGTACGATTGTTCATGTAGCTGTAGACAATCAATATCTTGGATATGCAGTAATTGAAGACAGTATTAAGAGTACTTCTAAAGAAGCAGTAAAGAAACTGAAAGAACTTGGGATTGATAATATTGTCATGCTGACAGGAGATAGAAAGGAAATTGCAGAAAAGATTTCTGAGAGCCTGTATCTGGATATGGTATATTCGCAACTTCTTCCGGCAGATAAAGTTACGCATGTTGAAAAACTGCTTGAAACAAGTCACGGTTTGGTTTTCGTAGGAGATGGAGTCAATGATGCTCCGGTTCTCGCCAGAGCAGATGTTGGAATTGCAATGGGAGCAATGGGAAGCGATGCGGCGATTGAGGCGGCAGATATTGTGCTGATGGATGATAACCCTTTAAGCATCGCAAAAGCAATTAAAATTGCAAGAAAGACCCTTGCCATTGCAAAAGAGAATATTGTTTTTGCATTGGCAGTAAAAGTAATTGTACTTTTATTGGCGGCAATGGGTATTGTGTCAATGTGGGCAGCGGTGTTTGCAGATGTCGGCGTCTGTGTGATAGCGATTTTGAATGCAATGAGAGCAGCAAAATAAGACTGTTTGAGAGAATGAAAGAAAAGTTTTACGCATAGAATAACTAATAAATGTTTATGGATTTGTTGTGAAAAAGAATTTAATTTTATTATTATTAGTTGTTTTAAACATTACTGTATGGTATATAGGAAGAAGTGAAGTAAAAGAACCTGAGAAGTTTGAAAAGGTAGAAAGCAGAGATGCTGTTCAGGCAGGGGTGGCGAGTGACCAGATGAGTGAAAAACCAAAGGTTGCGATTACTTTTGATGATGGACCGAGTACGGTATATACAGAGATACTATTAGATGGATTAAAAGAACGTGGTGTTAAGGCTACGTTCTTTTTGACGGGAAGGGAGATTCAGTACAGTGAAGATGTTGTCCGAAGAATGAGTAAAGAGGGACATATTGTAGGAAATCATACATATTCACATATTGATTTGAAAAGAAGTAATTACGAAACTTCTAAAGAGGAAATTGAAAAGACAAATAAGTGTATTAAAAGAGTGACAGGAAAAACACCTAAGTATATTCGCCCGCCCTATGGTGATTGGGATGACAGACTGTTGGAAGAGACAGATATGTCTATCGTGTTGTGGAGTGTGGATCCGGAAGACTGGAAGGACCAAAATGCAGGTATTGTTGCAAGGCGTGTTATAAAGAATACAAAACCGGGGGATATTATTCTTTTACATG
>CANPET010000098.1 GCA_947573465.1 uncultured Eubacterium sp. | reverse complement strand
TATATTACGAATATGTAGATTTTTATGAATTATCCGAAATAAACTACCTTTACTTTTCTAAGATAGGATGTTTCAAAAAACTTCAGACTCTCGTAGGTAAAAGCACAGATGAGAAATGGTCCTCTGATGATAAAATGAATTTTCGTTCACTGTTTCAGAGTTTTAAAACAGAGTACATAAACCTTGGTGGCGATGGATTAAAACATATTACTTGTGGCGATGCATTTCTTGCTTTTGTAGAACTTTATGGGTATGACGAACTTCTGACAAAAGACAGCAGTCAGTTAAATGAACTAATCACTTTGAATTATAAAGAATTTGAATTAATGTCTGAAAACGAAGTAGAACTTCGCTTAACAGCCTCAACCAAAAAGGCTTCTGTGTTAAGTAAACTCCTTCCAACCGGGAATCGTACATTAAAAGTTGCTTTCATTTACGAAAAAACTTCTGCTTCATCATCCTGGACATACTCCCATGAATTGGGACGGCTTCATATTGAAGAAACTTTTCCGGAAGAAGTTTCCACAACCTTTTATGATAATGTGAATGCTTATAATATTGACGAAACTATAGAAGATGCTATTGATGATGACTGCGATGTGATTTTTACTACTTCGCCAACCTTCTCCCAGGCAAGTTTAAAAGCCGCAATCGCCCATCCAAAAACAACGATTTTAAATTGCTCGCTGCATGATCCACACAGCGCTATGAGAACTTATTATTCCAGAATGCATGAGGCGAAATTTATTATGGGTGCTGTAGCTGGAGCAATGACAGAAAACGACATTATTGGTTATATTGCTGACTACCCGATTTATGGTACGATTGCAAATATTAATGCTTTTGCATTAGGTGTAAAGATGACGAATCCCCGAGCAAACATCCATTTGATGTGGAGTTGTCTAAAAGATTTAGATATAGAAGAGCAGTTAAAAAAAGTTTGTCCGGATATTGTCTCAGATAAAAACCTCTCAGTTCCGGAAGCGGGAACAAGATATTATGGTTTATATAAGGTTTTTGATGATGGCATCTGGAACCTGGCAATTCCGGTTTATCATTGGGGACGTTTTTATGAACAGCTGATACAGGCTATATTAGACGGGACTTGGAAATCTGACGATACAAAAACTGCCAGAGCAATCAATTACTGGTGGGGTATGGCAGAAAATGCTATTGATATTATTTCTTCTCCATGGCTTCCGGAAGGTATTAAAAGATTAATTGAACTTCTATCAAAAACAATTCGTTCCGGAGACTTTAATCCATTCTCCGGCATAATTTATTCTCAGGATAAGACAATTCGAAATGGAGAGAACCAGACATTGGCTCCAGATGATATTATTACAATGGATTGGCTTTCTGACAATATTATTGGTGAAATTCCAGTAATTGATGAACTGGAAGAAAATGCAATACCTGTTGCAATTCAACAGGGATTAAATACGTAAAGGAACTTGATTTATGAAAATATTATTTGTTTCAGATGAGGAATCATCATATTACTGGGATTATTATTCTCCCGAGCAATTTGAAGATATTGACTTAATTATTTCCTGTGGAGATTTAAAACCCCAATATTTATCATTCTTAGTAACTTTATCTCATGTTCCTGTACTATATGTGCACGGAAACCACGATGAACGATACATTACCTCTCCTCCAGAAGGATGTATTTGCATTGATGATGATTTATTTGTCTATAAAGGAATCCGTATCATGGGTCTGGGCGGCTCTATGAGGTATCGTCCGGGACATTTTCAGTATACCGAAAAACAGATGCGGAAAAGATACCGGCGGCTTCGTCATAAAATATTTTTGAAGAGAGGAATTGACATTCTTGTAACACACTCCCCCGCAAAGGGACTGAATGATGGGACAGATTTACCCCATCAGGGCTTTGCCGTTTTCCGGGATATTATGCAAAAACATAAACCAAAATATTTTGTACATGGACATGTACACAAATCTTATGGACACAAATTTAAAAGATTTGATACCTTCCTCGATACAACGATTGTAAACTCCTGCGAACGTTGTATTGTGGAATATAATATTGAATCTTAGCAAAGAAAAAGTGAACAATTGTTATAACATTTTTCAACCATAGACCATACGGTTAAAATTTTTATAACAATTGTTCACTTTTTCCTTATATAGATTATTTTATAGACACCCATATCGCCGGGCGGATATAAATATTCTTATTACTTACTTCATATCCATAATCCATAATTTCACCATAAGACACGTACTGTGCTGTATTCTGACTGTTTCCCGGATTAATCAACCACCAGTCTCTTGTATAATTATCCAATATTTCTTTATATTCCCTGGCCTGTCTATCATTCAGCAGAAATACTTTGTCTACAGTATTTTTACCACCTTTTGTTTTGTATTGTTTATTGTCCGGTACAGAAATTTCCGTCTCAAGTATTTTTTCACTCATCTTTTCATAAAATGTTTCTTCTATAAAATCTGTATTTAAATACGTTCTCAAAGAACTGTCTGCCCATGTTATATTTGTATTTTCATTATGATATGCATATCCATTAATCGGCTCTGATTTTACAAGAAGTACTTTTTCTGCTTCTTTTTCCAAAATCAGCCATTTGTATTCTCCAAATAACACGCTTGTGCCAACCTTTGAATTATCTATATTGTCTAATTCCAATTCTGTCAGCAATGTTTTGCTGTCCTTATAATCTTCTAATGCCCTGAATGTATCTTTTGCTTTTGTATACTCATTATTTTCTTTACACTGAACTGCAAACTCATATCTGCTTTCCATACTTCTGCTTTCGCTATCACTGTATTCTTTTAAGTTACGAAACATTTTGTATGACTTTTCATAATTTTCTACTTTTTCATAAAAAGATGCTCTTACATAACGCCCTGGTTTTGTTTTGAAATAAACAGCCCCGCCAATTCCTGCAATAATAAGAATGAGAACCAAGGACAAAATAATCTTTCTGAGAATCCCTTTTCCTGATTCATTTTCAGCAGCATCCTTTAACTTTTCTTTTTTATTTTTTTCATCCTGCTCTTTTATTTGTTCTCTGTATTGTTTCCCTTTTCTTTTTGCTTCTTCACAAAGAACGGAAGAATCCTCATAATCGCCTAATCCTTCATATATCTTTGCAATATTTTCATATATCTCTGCTTTTTCTTTATCTCTGATAAGGCACGGAATCGCATCTGTTAACTTTTTCGCTTCTAAATATCTTTCCGGCTCTGTTTTTGCAACAACTTTCGCTTTCTTTTCTGCCATAAACACCTCCACTGTTTGTACATTTTAATTATACACAGTTTGATGATTTTTTCAATGTGAAGAGATGGGTTATCATTATGCATTGTTATTCTTTTTCTATCAAATATTGATATTTTCGCATTTGTTGAAATATAATTTCTTTGACACGATTTTTAATGTCCTGATCGTAAATCGATATGCTATCTATTATGTCTTCAACATTTCTTTTAGTGAAATAAAATTTTACATTATCTCCATATAACAATTCTGATATTTCTAGTTGTTCTTCAAAGCTGTCACAAATACTTTTTGCTTTAACTTCATTTATCATTGACATTATTTCTCCATTAATTGGATAATCCATCGCTGTATCTGATAACAAACCTGCTCCGTTGTCAAATATTGGACAATAATCATATTGACCCGTCCCGTTCATTAACACAGCAATATTATGCATATGTCGATCCTCATTTAGAAAAAATGCATCTATTGTAAAAAGCTTATTAATGTATTTGCCAAATTCAGTAAGTCCCGTTATTTTTTCTATTTGGGTTACTAAAAATTCAAGTCTATTCCTATAATCTGAAATCTTATATATCGATTGATACAAACTTTCATTATAAATTATCTTGAAAAGGCGCTCTAATGTAATTATCTGCCAATCTTCTTTCATGAAACTTTTACTTTTTACGCCTTTATATATATTGATTTTATATTTAATTTCTTCTAAATCATATAGTACAAATTCGTTTTCTTTCAGTGTTGAATACTCTAGCAAATGTGAGATTACATATTCAGCCAATCCTTCATACCCTGTATAATCAGCCTTATACCATATATCATCTTTTTGCCACTTCAGCTGGTTTCCTTTTGATGATTGACGTTCATTTTTTTTAATGTTTTGTTCAAATAGTTCTATCATTATTACCTCTCAATTCGAATCCAAAAATCGTCTTCCGCCATTTTTCCATTTGTTTTTTCAATAATCATAAATGGATCATAAAAGGGCAAATCTAAATCTTTTAATACTAATTTCAATTTATCTCGTGTTTCAGGAAATGTTCTAGACTTCAAAAAATCTACATACTCCTCATATGTTGGATTAAGTTCATTTCCAAATGCTCTAAACATCACCTGTTTTGTATAATTGTAAATTTGGACTTGTCTGTTATTATCATCAACATCAATAATTGTACATATTTTTTCCTTATACATATAGTATAATCTCAATGGATACTTTTTGGGGGGAATTAAAAAACTGTCAATATATTCCGGATGTTCATCCAATATTTGCAAAAGCAATACAACTGGTCCTGTTATTTTGCTTTTACCTGTTTCCCATCTTTCAATTGTTGGTTTTGACACCCCTATAAAACCAGCAAACTCTTTTTGTGTAAGATTTACTTTTTTTCTTACTCTTTTAACAACATCTGCAGTAATATAACCTAAGACTGCATATTTTTTATTTCCCATTATAATCACCTCTTTTTTATATTAAACCATTATTTTAATGGTTTGTAAAGGAGTATTTGCCATTATTTTAATGGTTTTTGATACCGATTTTTATTATTTTCAATGTACTATTTTTTATTTTATGTAATTTTCAATTATTTAAAGCCATGCTGTAGTAATTGCGGTACACATTACTCAAAGCCATGCTACAGTTCGATTTCACTTCATTTCATCTCACTGTACGGCGAACGCCGTATAAAAAGAAAAGGAAGAATACTTCTTTGTGAGCAAGCTCCCACGAAGTATTCTTCTCTTTCTTTTTGCATGGCTTTTCGCTAAAACAAAAAGTACCAACCCAGACAATTGAATGTCCAAACCGGTACCCGCGTGCGCCTCCAGGGGCTCGAACCCTGCACACCCTGATTAAGAGTCAGGTGCTCTACCAAATGAGCTAGAGGCGCGTCTATTAATATTTCTGTCGTTTAGCGACGAATGTTATTATATAATAGTTTATCCAATTTTTCAAGAGATATTTTACTAATTTTTTCTTTTTTGCAAATTTTCGTCATTTGTAAAAGTAATTTCCACCTCTACAATATCAAATTTTCTTATTTTTCAGCAAAATATTGGATAATTTTGCTGCTTATAACAAGAAAGATTATGCAAAAAACTTTCCAATAGAAAAAATTTCCGGAGAACGAAAAGATATATTTTATCTCAACTCCTCCGGAAACCATTTATATATTTTTACTTATCTGTATCTTGACTGTCTTCGTCTTCGCCATGATTTATGTACCATACACCAAAAGCACTGGCACCTAGTACAATCACTGCCAAAACAACAACTGTAATTGTCTCTGCCATTTTTATTACCTCCATTTATATTTTTTATTACATCATATAAATAGAGCGTTTTTTTCCATCCTTTTCGTGAATATACTGAATAACAGCTTCATTATTAGAAAACCGTAAACACTTTTGGGGATAAAAATACCATAAGAACTCTTGTGAATCCTTTGCATAGAACGAACTTTTTATCAAAGACTTCATAGTCTTTTGACGTTCTTTTCCTACAGCCTTCACAGAAATTGGAGCAAAATTCCGAACTAAAATTTCTTCTGCTCGTGCTTCCGGAGAAAAGACCCTCTCTTTCACAGCGAACAATGTAGAAGAAAAACTCCTGGTTTCGAAAATTTTATAAATCTTTTTCTCACCGTCGTATGTTCGATACTCTATCCCTACAGAATTACCGGTTTGTTCTGCCGACTGCCCCTGATATTCTTCCATCAAAATAAAATCTGCCTGAATCTCTTCAAAGCACATTCCTGATAAAAGCATACCCAATGCCAATAAAAGACAGATAAATTTTTTCTTGGTGTTAATCTGCATTTCCGTGTAACTCCCAAATTTTATATGCCGATTATACCACAATTTCAGAAAATCTACTATTGAATAATGACACCATCCAACATTTGCCTAACTTAATTTTATCTTTTTACTCTTTTCCCCTTGTACTTATTTTCTTTTATATTTATACTTAGTATATTACGAGTAAATTCAGTATTAGGAGAC
>CANPET010000097.1 GCA_947573465.1 uncultured Eubacterium sp. | reverse complement strand
AGTATTCTTTTCTATGGCAGAGTTTTTAAAACCTCTTGCTAGAATTCCGGCGTATGATGCATTAGAAATTTTATTATTTGAAATAGTGATATTTTCCATGTAGACGCCTTTTTTTACAACGAGAATTTTGTTGGCACCTATGGCAGAAGGAAAATATCCGAGTCCCATCTCAGGACTATTATTAAATATATTATTGGTAATAGATACATTGCGGCATGGAATGTAATCATCGTTTTTATATCCTGAAGGAACGGAATTGTGATCTGGTGCATCTAAATTATCATCAGCTTCAGCAGAAATATCTAATTGAATGGCATTCTCAGCACCACCGGAAGAGTCGGGGGAGAGAAAACCTGAAAATTTGCAATTATCAATAACGGCATTGTTGACGGCATTTAGTTCCATTAAATGTCCACAGTAGACATTCTTAATATCAGCGTCCCAGATAAAGAGACCATTTACATGTACAAATATTATATTTGTACCGGAAGATGTGGCTTTTGATAAATTGCCACCGGTCCATGTTCCACCATGAATATAAAGGTTTTCAGCTAAATCATATCCACCAATTGTGGCATCAGGAGCATTACATAACAGTCCTGAAGTTTTGGAAGGAGCAGTATCATAAGTTTTTTCAATCACTGCGCCTTCTGCTTCGATAATTGTATTGGAATACATTTGAAGCGGGATGTCTACATAATAGGTTTTTCCTGCTTCTAATTTAATTTTTGTGTACTCGTTTTCGTTGTTGTCCTGTGCACTGTCAAGAGCATCCTGAAAGGATTTGTAAGTTTCTCTTGGAGTGCTTTGTGGTGTGACTATAATTTCATTGTCAGCATCAGGCATTGTGATAGCCGCATCTGTACGGTATGACAAAAACATGATAACTGAGAAGAAAAAAACATAAAAAATAATGTGTTTTGAAAAGTATTTCATTTTATCCTCCTAAAAATTTATGTATTCTTATTGATATTAAGAGAGTTCACAGAATATAATTGTGTATCGGTGTTTTTAATATCTAATAACAGTATACTATATTTTACAATAAATAAAAAAATTAAATTTTGTAAATTTAAAAAATTTGTCATAAGTATGATTTATAATTTATGAATAATAGCGTTTTATGAATTGGAAACAAATAGTATTTATGGTATTATGGATTCAAAAGCAAAGGAGAGGATGAATGCAGAAAAGAAGTTACATAATAGGCCACAAGAATCCTGATACGGATTCCATATGCTCGGCCATTGCATTAGCATATTTGAAAAATCAGACAGAAGAGGGTAAGTTCGTAGCAAAACGTGCAGGGCAGATTAATGAAGAAACAGAGTATGTTCTGAAATATTTTCACATCCATACTCCAGGATATATGCCGAATGTGGGAACACAGGTAAAAGACATGGAAATCAGGCATCTTCCGGGAATGTCAAAAGACATTTCAGTCAAAGAGGCATGGGAATTTATGCAGAAAAATAATGCAATTACATTGCCGATGACGGATGCAGATAATAATCTGGAAGGTATTATATCAATGTCGGATATTACGAATAATATGATGCGGCATAATCCGACTTCGCTGTCTGATGCCAAAACTCCTTTTAAACATATTGCAGAGACTTTGGATGGTGAAATATTAGTAGGAGATAAGGATGCTGTTTTTAGTAAAGGTAAAGTATTAATTGGAGCATTTAATCCATCGCTTGTAAAAAAATATATTGAACCGGGAGATTTGGTTATATTAGGAGACAGACCGGAAGATCATCTGAATGCAGTGGATATGCAGGCGAGCTGTATGGTGATTGGTATGGGCGTGCCGGTGTCCGAAGCGATACAGAGTTATGCAAGAGAAAAAGGAACGGTTATCATTACAACACCTCATGATTCTTTTGCTGTTGCCAGACTGATTGAACAGAGTATTCCGGTAAGAGCTTTGATGGTATCTGAAAATCTAATTACGTTTCAGATGGATGATTTTACAGACAAAATAAAAAACGTTATGGGGAAAAACAGAATTAGAAATTTTCCTATTTTAGATAAAGAAGGAAAGTATGTAGGGACAGTATCCCGTAGAAATTTTCTGAATATAGAAAAGAAGAGAGTGATACTGGTAGACCATAATGAGTTGTCTCAGGCGGTAGATAATATTGAACAGGCAGAGATTATGGAAATTGTGGACCATCATAGAATCGGAACGATTGAAACCAAAAGTCCAATTGTTTTTCGAAATCAGCCGGTGGGATGCACAGCTACAATTGTACGACAGATGTATCAGGAAAAAGGAGTAGAAGTTCCAAAGGATATGGCGGGATTATTATGTGCAGCAATTGTTTCTGATACTTTATTATTCCGTTCGCCAACATGTACACCGCTTGATCAGATAACTGCAAGAGAATTGGCAGATATCGCTGGAATTGATATTGAAAAGTTTGCGACGGATATGTTTAAAGCAGGAAGTAATTTATCTGAGAAGACCACAGAAGAAATATTTTATCAGGATTTCAAGAAGTTTATTGCGGGAGATGTTGTTTTTGGCGTGGGTCAGATTAGTTCTATGGCAGTAGATGAATTACAGTTGATTAAAAAACGTCTGGTTCCTCATTTACAATATGAATGTGGAAAACATGGCGTGCAGATGGTTTTCTTTATGCTTACAAATATATTAGATGAATCAACAGAACTGATTTGTCACGGAGAGGGTTCCGCTGATGTTATAAGAGATGCTTTTGGTGTAAATATCGAAGAGGGAGCTTGTGTGTTACAAGGGATAGTATCCAGAAAGAAACAGTTGATTCCGGCTATGATGAATGTATTGCAGGGAGAACAGTAAAAAAATGTTTAAAAATTATATAAATTAGTGTAGAATAATACAGGAAAGTCGTAACAGTTCAGCCATCAGCTTGAAAATCCTACGGATTTCCTTCGCTGCGGTGGTTCACCATATGATACAGAACACATATATTAAATTGCCTGCAAGCACCCATTTAATATATGTGTTCTGTATCGCATGGCTGAACTGTTAAACAAAATACGAATGAGGTTAGTGAAATTGAAAAAAGGATTTGATAACGAAAAATACTTAAAAATGCAGTCAGAGCATATTAGTGAGAGAATTGCACAGTTTGGAAATAAACTTTATCTTGAGTTTGGTGGAAAATTATTTGATGATTATCATGCATCAAGAGTTTTACCAGGATTTGAACCGGATTCAAAATTACAGATGTTATTGCAATTGAAGGATAAAGCAGAGGTTGTTATTGTTATCAGTGCAGAGGATATTGAAGAAAATAAAGTCCGTGGAGATTACGGAATTACATATGACATGGATGTGCTAAGACTGATTGATGAATTTCAGTCCATTGGATTGTTTGTGGGAAGTGTCTGTCTGACGAAGTTTTCAGGGCAGCCTGCAGCAGAATTGTTCCAGAAGAGATTGGAGACTTTGGGAATTAAGTCATACAGACATTATAAAATACCGGGATATCCAAGTGATGTGAATTATATTGTCAGTGATGAAGGCTATGGGAAAAATGATTACATTGAGACAGAGAGACCATTGGTTGTTATTACAGCACCGGGACCGGGCAGTGGAAAAATGGCTACTTGTCTTTCCCAGTTATATCATGAACACAAGAGAGGCGTCGATGCGGGATATGCTAAGTTTGAGACATTCCCTATTTGGAATATTCCATTGGCACATCCGGTAAACCTTGCATATGAGGCTGCCACAGCAGACTTAAATGATGTAAATATGATTGATTCATTCCATTTGGCAGCGTATGGAGAAACTACGGTTAATTATAATAGGGACATTGAAATATTCCCTGTAGTAAATGCAATGTTTGAGTTGATTTCCGGAGAGAGTCCATATAAATCACCAACAGATATGGGTGTGAATATGGCAGGAAACTGTATTTTTGATGATGATGCATGCTGCAGAGCATCGGAGCAGGAAATCATTCGAAGATATTACAAGGCTGTATGTGAAAAAAGACGTAAGGGAACAACAAAGGACAGTATTTCAAAATTGGAAATTCTAATGAAACAGGCAGGTATTACATTAGAAGATAGAACAGTGGCAGTAGCAGCAATGGATAAGGAAAAGGCAACAGAGAATAAGCCGGCTACAGCGATTGAACTTCCAGATGGAAGAATTGTAACCGGACGTACAACAGACTTACTAGGAGCTTCAGCGGCAGCACTTTTGAATGCATTAAAAGCTTTAGGTGGCATTGACGATGAAATTAAGTTGATTGCTCCGGAAGCGATTGAGCCGATACAGACATTAAAGACCAATTATCTTGGAAGTAAAAATCCAAGGCTGCATACAGACGAAATATTGATTGCATTGTCATCTACAGCTGCACATAATGAAAATGCAAGGCATGCTATGAACCAGATACCACTGTTGAAAGGGTGTGATGCACATTCTACAGTGCTTTTATCTGCAGTGGATGAGAAGATGTTTAAAAAACTTGGTATTCAATTGACATGTGAGCCAAAGTATGAAGAAGATGACAGGAAGTATCATAAGCAGTAGAGAGAACTACATACAGCAGTTTGGAAGAACAGAAATCTATTGAAAGAATATTATTGAAAATAAAGTCTTTAAAAAGGATTAAAGTTTAGCAACAAGAAAAAGGGATTATATATGATATGGGCTCATATATAGTCCCTTTTCGATGCATGCCTTATATATAAACAATGTTAAATATAAAGTAAATTTGTATATCATTATTTTTTATATTTTAATACTAAAATACACTGCCGTACAGTGTGAATAACAACCATGGGAATGTGGTGGGATAGGAACAAAAAGATTAAAATTAAATGGTAAGTATTGGAGTATTAATATGAATCAGGAAGTAATGATGAACAAAGAAATAGGTCAACGAATTCGTGCAGTGAGAAAAAGACTCGGATTGTCACAAGAAAAAATGGCAGAAATTTTGGGAATACACTCAACTACGCATTATCAGAATATTGAATATGGAAAAAGCAAAGTTACAATAAATCATTTGCAAATAATATATGAGAAATTTGGAGCTACACCTAATTATATTCTTTTAGGTGAAGTAGCTAATGAAGAGGAGTATGTGTGTGATTTCCAATGTCAATCAAGCGAACAGAAAATTAAGGTGTTTGTTGAAATAGCAAAACAGGCATTTGGTGGTTCGCAATATGATTTTGATGTATACTTAAAGAAAAAATAAAACAATTTACTTAAGGGAGAAGATATATAGTATGCAATCATCAGATAAACAAATATTAATCGTCGAAGATAATAAGCGTTGTATGGAAAAAGCATGTGCGCTAATCAGTCAAATCGATGGGGTATTTATTCATAAAGCAGAGAATAGCGAACAGGCATATCGCTGTGCTTTAGAATACCACATCGATTTGTTTATTGTAGATATTATATTAAATGCAAATATACCAGGAGATGTGGCAGGTACAAAGTTCGTGGAAAGCATCAGAAAAATAGATAAATATAAATTTACACCAATTATATTTACAACTTCATTAGAGGATGCAGATTTTTATGCATATGCCCATTTACACTGTTATAGATACTTTGAAAAGCCTTATGATAATCAAGAATTTATATCAGTTGTTAAAGAGACTCTGTTGTTCAAGACGGCAAAAGAGGAGAGTAGATATTATACTTATAAAAAGGAAGGCATTTATTACACAATAAAAGTGGAGGATATTGTGTACTTTCAAAATAATAGTTGTTATGTTTTTATTCATTGTGCAAATGGAACAGTTATTGAAGCACCATATAAGTCTACCAGGGTGATTTTGCTTGAATTAAATTCTGAAAGATTTATTAAATGTAATAAAAATACAATTGTAAATATGGATTATGTGGAAAATATAGACGCCGTTAATCGGTATATTGAATTAAGTAATGGGTATGGAACATTAGAGTTAGGCTTACGTTTGAAACGCAGTTTTCTGGAGGGAATGTCAAAATGTTTGAAGTAATCTATAGATTATTAGAAATGCTTGCATTAGTGTTATGTTTACATAGTCTTAGTGGAGAAAAGGTTAAGTTTGATATTTATAATGTTGGGTTTATTGTAATTGAATTGACTTTTATGCAGATGATCCGGGATGGAATTGTTTCGAAGCAGTTATACTTTGCGGTTTACTTGATTTATTTTGTGTATGCATATGTTAAGTTTAAGGATACGATACAGAGGACAATATTGAAATGTATGTTAGTAACTGTAATAATTGTTTCTTTGCAAATGATAATATATATCCCATTGAGTTTTATGAA
>CANPET010000096.1 GCA_947573465.1 uncultured Eubacterium sp. | reverse complement strand
TGGTTTTATAATTATTATTTTATTCCTATTAGCTGTATACAGAATTCCTGGACTTGCTGCAGGATTTGCTTTGATTTCATATATTGAATTAATGCTTCTTGCATTAAATGGATTTGATTTAACATTAACACTTCCTGGTATTGCAGGTATTATCTTAAATATCGGTATGGCTGTAGATGCTAACGTTATTATTTATGCCCGTATCAGAGAAGAGATTGCTGCAGGAAAGACAGTTAAGAGTGCTATCAGAATCGGATTTAAAAAAGCAACATCAGCGATTGTAGATGGTAATATTACGACATTAATTGCTGCAATAATTCTTCTTTTGAGAGGTTCCGGAACAGTTAAAGGATTTGCAACAACCCTTGCAATTGGTATTTTTATTCAGTTATTTACATCTCTTGTTGTTTCAAGAGGACTTGTATGGATGCTTTACTATATGGGATTCCAGAAACCTGCATTCTATGGTAAAGAAAAAGTTAGAAAAACGATTAAGTTTGTTGAAAAGAGAATGGTTTGTTTTGCAATTTCGATTGCAGTGATTGTAATCGGACTTGGTGGTATTGTATTTAACTCTGCAAAAGGAAATGGTGCGTTTGATTTAAGTATTGAGTTTAAGGGTGGTACATCTATTCAGGTACAGTTTGACAAAGACTATACAATTGATGAATTTAATGACACTATCAAACCGGAAATCGGAAGAGTACTTGATACAAATGATATTCAGGGACAGAAAGATACAAATACAAAGGGACTTTTCACAATTAAGACAAAGAAACTTGAAGGTGATGAAATGGATAACCTCAAGAAGACTTTAATTGATAAGTTCCAGGCAAAGGATGATAAGCAGAATTTTAATGATACAGAAATCTCAGATACGATTAGTTCTGAAATGAGAAGAGATGCTGTATTGGCAACAATTTTTGCTACAATTTGTATGTTGATTTATATCTGGTTCAGATTTAAGAATGTACACTTTGCTTTAGCTGCTGTTATCGCATTGGTACATGACGTACTTATCGTTGTAGGATTCTATGCATTATCAAGAGTTACAGTAGGTACTACATTTATTGCATGTCTGCTTACGATTGTAGGTTACTCAATTAATGCGACAATTGTTATCTTTGACAGAATTAGAGAAAATAAAGAGATTATGAAACGTGGTGATACAATGATTCAGAAGATTGATGAGAGTATTACACAGACACTTACAAGAAGTATTTATACTTCATTAACAACATTTATCATGGTATTTATGATTTTCGTAATGGGTGTTTCATCGATTAGAGAATTTACATTACCATTAATGGTAGGTATCGTAGCCGGTGCTTATTCATCAGTATTTATCACTGGTGCATTATGGTATATCATGAAGGGTAAGAAATACGATAAATAATCAGAGTTAAAGTGAACGGTATCACCTTACCCGGGTGGTACCGTTCTTTGCTTATGGAGAATATTATGGATGAAAAGTGGTATCTGCAGACTAAGAAAGCAGATTTTGAAGAAATATCACGAAAATTTAATATTAGTAAAATTACAGCGAGGTTAATTAGAAACAGAGATATTATGGGTGATGAAAATATCAAAGAATATCTCAAGGGAAATATTGATAATCTTAACTCTCCATGGCTGTTCAAAGATATGGATAAGGCAGTGGATATTCTCAAAATAAAAATCAGTGATGAGAGTAAAATACGAATTATCTGTGATTATGATGTGGATGGAGTTTGTTCCGGATATATATTGTATCATTGTCTAAAAAAACTCAGAGCGATTGTTGATATTGTAGTTCCTCATCGTATTGAAGACGGTTATGGTATTAATGAGAGGTTGATAAAACAGGCATATGATGATGGAATTGATACGATTTTAACCTGTGACAATGGAATTGCAGCCATCAGTCAAATTGAATATGCAAAGTCTTTAGGAATGACAGTTGTAGTGACAGATCATCATGAAGTAGTGTTTGAGGAGACGGATGGTGGCAAAAAATATGTTTTGCCAAAAGCAGATGCTATTATAAATCAGAAGCAGGAAGACTGTGATTATCCATTTAAAGAATTATGCGGTGCAATGGTTGCTTATCAACTGATGTCTGCATTGTTTGAATCTATGGAGAGGGGAAAAAACGATGTCAGAGCTCTTCTTCCATATGCTGCTATGGCAACAGTCTGTGATGTGATGGAATTACAAGGCGAAAACAGAATCATTGTAAAGGCGGGAATAGAAGCATTAAAGAATAACAATGATGTAGGAATTAATGCATTAATAGATATTTGTAAGTTGGATAAAAGAAACATTGATGCGTATCATTTCGGATTTGTTTTGGGGCCTTGTCTGAATGCCAGTGGAAGATTGGACACTGCAAAAAAAGCAATGGAACTTCTGGAATGTGAAGATAAAGAAATGGCGTTTGTTTTAGCAGAGAAATTAAAAAAATTAAATGATGAAAGAAAAGAGTTAACAGAAGCAGGAACAAAAGAAGCAGTCAGGATTGCAGAGCAGAGTGATGAAAAGGTATTAGTTATCTATTTGAAAGATTGTCATGAAAGTATTGCGGGAATTATTGCCGGAAGAGTCAGAGAACAGTTTCATAAACCGGTTCTTGTATTGACGGATGCAATAGATGGTGTGAAAGGGTCAGGTCGTTCCATTGAAAACTATGATATGTATGCAGAATTATCGAAAGTAAAAGAATTATTTACTAAATTTGGTGGCCATAAAATGGCAGCGGGTGTGTCGCTGCCAAAAGAAAATATAGAGATTTTGAGAAAAAAGCTAAATGAAAATTGTAATTTAACAGAAGAAGATTTATATTTAAAAGTATGGATAGATATGCAACTGCCTTTAGAATGTGTTACAATGAATATGATAGAGGAATTAAAAGTCATTGGCCCGTATGGTAAAGGTAATGAAAAACCGGTTTTTGCAGAAAAGAATTTAAAAGTTCAGAAGATTCAAATTCTTGGAAAAACCGGGAATGTCTTGCGGCTCATTATTGAGAACATGAATGGTTATCGGATGACTGCCATGATTTTTGGCAGAGCGATGGATTTTATGGCATTTATCAGCGAAAAATTTGGACAGTCAGAAATAGATAAAGCTTTAAAGGGAGAAAAAAATAATATTCAAATTATGGCTACATATTATCCTAAAATAAATGAATATAATGGGAACAGTCAGATACAGATTATTATAGATAGGTTTTGTTAATAGCAGATAAAAGGAGGAACAAAAGATGCATGAAGTAGAAAAATATATAAGAAGTATACCGGATTTCCCTGAACCGGGTATTATTTTCAGGGATATTACTACTGTGACTCAGGATCCGGAAGGTTTAAAGATTGCCATTGATTCCATGGCAGAAAAGTTGAAAGATTTGGATTTTGATGTAGTTGTAGGATTGGAGGCAAGAGGTTTTATTTTTGGAATGCCGATTGCATATTTACTTGGAAAATCTTTTGTTTTAATTCGAAAAAAAGGGAAACTTCCTTGTGAGACAATATCTGAAAGTTATGATTTGGAATATGGTCAGGCTGAAATTGAAATACATACAGATGCTATCAAACCGGGACAAAAAGTAGTGTTGGTAGATGATTTGATTGCTACGGGAGGTACAATAGAGGCGGCAATTAAATTAATTGAGCGTCTTGGAGGAAAAGTAGTTGATAATTTGTTCTTAGTGGAACTTGCAGGATTGAAGGGACGGGAAAAACTTTCAGATTATAGAGTAGATGCAGTTGTAACTTATGAAGGTAAATAGTTTGGTAAAGGGATTTTGATATGGCTGAAAATAATATGAACATTAAAATTGAAAATCATGGTGTTATTCCGAAGGAAGAAGAACAGGCAACGCCGGAGGAACTTTATGCAAGACTGAATGAGAAAATTAAACATTATCATCCGTCAGCAGATGAATTACAGATGATTGAGAAAGCTTATAAGTTTGCCAAAGCATCTCATGGAGATCAGCGAAGAAAATCCGGCGAGCCATATATTATTCATCCACTGCATACAGCTTTGATTCTTGCTGATTTAGAATTGGATAAAGAGTCTATTATGGCAGGGCTTCTTCATGATGTGATGGAGGATACTTCTGTCACAAGAGAAGTAATGATACAGGAATTTGGAGAAGAAGTGACAGATTTAGTTGATGGTGTTACAAAGCTTACCAAATTAGATTATGATGTTGACAAAGTAGAAAAACAGGCAGAAAACCTCAGGAAGATGTTTCTTGCCATGGCAAAGGATATTCGCGTTATTTTGATTAAGCTGGCGGACAGACTGCATAATATGCGTACATTAATGTATATGACACCGGAAAAACAGAAAGAAAAGTCTAAAGAGACCATGGATATTTATGCACCAATTGCTGACAGACTTGGTATTTCTAAGATTAAGATTGAGTTAGATGACCTGGCTTTGAGATATTTAGAGCCTGATAAATATCGTGAATTGGTAGTAGGGGTTCATGAACGTTTGGAGCATCGGGAAGAGTTTATGAGCAATCTGATTGCAGAGGTAGCAGGACATATTGAAAAGGCTGGAATTAAAGCTACAATAGATGGAAGAGTAAAGCATTATTTTAGCATCTATAAAAAGATGGCAATGCAGAGTAAGACTTTAGACCAGATTTATGATGTATTTGCAGTACGTATTATTGTAGACAATGTAATGGAATGTTATGGGGCATTAGGAATTATTCATGAGAAATATACACCGGTGCCTGGACGTTTTAAGGATTATATTGCCATGCCAAAACAAAATATGTATCAGTCTCTTCATACGACATTAATTGGACCAAATGGACAGCCGTTTGAAATACAGATACGTACCTTTGAGATGCACAAGACTGCGGAATACGGTATTGCAGCACATTGGAAATATAAAGAAAATATTACCGGAGATGGTGATAATGAGGAGCAGAAAATTGCCTGGTTAAGACAGATTCTTGAATGGCAGAGAGATTTGTCAGACAATCATGAATTTATTGATTTATTAAAAGATGATTTGAATATGTTCTCTGAGAGAGTGTATTGTTTTACACCGAATGGAGACGTAAAGAATCTTCCTAGTGGTTCCACACCAATTGATTTTGCATACAGTATTCATAGTGCTGTAGGAAATAAGATGGTAGGTGCCAGAGTTAATGGAAAGATGGTCAACATTGACTATAAAATCCAAAATGGTGACAGAGTGGAAGTAGTTACATCCAATAATTCAACAGGGCCAAGTATGGACTGGTTAAAAATTGTCAAAAGTACGCAGGCAAAAAATAAGATAAATATTTGGTTTAAACAACAGAATAAAGAAGAAAATATTTCTAAGGGAAAGGAACTCATTGAAAAGTACTGCAAGGCAAAGGGAATCATTTTATCAGATATCTTAAAGCCTGAATATATGGAGAGGGTTCGTCTGAAATATAGTTATAAAGATTGGGAGTCTCTTACTGCATCTGTTGGACATGGTGGTTTGAAAGAAGGACAGATTGTTAATAAACTGGTGTCAGAATATGAAAAAGATCATGCAGTACAGGTTACAGATGAGGATATTATTAATGCTGCCAATACTTCTAAAAATGATAATGAGAATCGGAGAAATGGCTCTAAGAGCGGCATTATTGTTGAAGGTATGGATGATGTGGCAGTGCGTTTCTCAAAATGCTGTAGTCCTGTTCCGGGAGATGAAATTGTTGGATTTGTTACCAGAGGAAGAGGTGTCTCTATTCATAGAACAGATTGTATTAATATCATCAATCTGCCGGACATTGAGAGAGTCAGATTGATAGAAGCCAGCTGGGCTGCCGACGAGGGACAGCAGGATGGAAGATATATGACAGAGATTGTTATTTATGCCAACAACCGTGTGGGTATTCTTACAGATTTGTCAAAGATATTTACTGAGAGAAATATCAATGTGAATAGTATTAACAGTAGAACAAGCAAGTCAGATATCGCAACAATTGCCATGACGTTTGCGATTCAGGGTACAGAAGAATTGAACAGCCTTATTGCAAAAATCAGAACCATAGACAGCATTATTGACATTGAGAGAACAAGCAGTTAGTAATAGATAGAAAAGTAAAAAAAGGTGGAGTTTTGTCTAATAAGTGCAGACAAAACTCTACTTAGTTCATAAGGGAGAATGAAATGGCAGATATTAAAATTAGAAGTGTATTAGTTAGTGAGTGTTATACGAATTGTTATTTATGTATGAATACCGAGACAAAAGAAGGATTTATTGTGGATCCGGGTGGAGACCAGTTAAAAATCAGCACCAATATTAGTGATATGGGAATGAAACCTATAGCAATTCTTTTGACTCATGGACATTTTGATCATATTGCTGCAGT
>CANPET010000095.1 GCA_947573465.1 uncultured Eubacterium sp. | reverse complement strand
CGCAACACCTGTCTCATCTTCCAGAAGCTTCTGTCTGGATGCTATCAGCAGCATCTCAAATCTTCCTTCAACATAATCCAGTATATGTGTATATGGCATATCAAGCATTCTATATCCACTAATGATGACTCCCTCTCCCAGAGAATCTGCCAAAGTAATCGCTTTTGCTCCAGTGCTGCAGTGAAAAACATTGTCATATCCATGACGCACTAATAGATTTCGAATCGCTTTGCTGTCCTCTATCTTTGGGAATACTACTATTATTCCTGCCAAATTTGCCTCCTACATTAAATGCAGCCTAAATATCTATCAATTTCCCAATCCGTAACCTGTGAGGTATATTCATTCCACTCAGCCCTTTTTGCTTTTACATATTTGTGGAATACTTCTTCACCTAATACGTCTTTCATAAATTCTGATTTTTTCATTTCCTGAATTGCTTCGTAAAGATTTCTCGGCAGACTTGTAATTCCTGCTTCTGCTCTTTCCTTTTCTGTCATTTCAAAAATATCCTGCTGTACACTGGCTGGCGGTGTAAGACCTCTCTTAATACCATCTAATCCTGCTGCCAGACAAACTGCTATAGCAAGGTATGGATTACATGCACAGTCCGGACATCTAAGTTCTACTCTGGTACCTGCACCTCTTGCTGCTGGTACTCTGACAAGAGGACTTCTGTTTGTAGCTGACCATGCAATATATGTCGGCGCTTCAAATCCCGGTACCAGTCTCTTATATGAGTTTACAATTGGATTCGTAATAGCTGCCATACCTCTCATATGCTCCATCAGTCCTGCAATAAAACTATATGCCTCTTTACTGAGTCCGTTTTCGTCATTCTCATTAATAAATATATTATTACCTTCCTTATCAAATAAGGACATATTAATATGCATACCGGAACCACATACACCAAACTTTGGTTTCGGCATAAATGAAGCATACAGACCATGTCTCTTTGCAATGGTTTTTACGGTAAGCTTATAAGTCATAATTCTATCTGCTGTTTCTAATGCCTCACCATATTTAAAGTCAATCTCATGCTGTGCAGGAGCCACTTCATGATGAGAAGCCTCTACTTCAAATCCCATCTCTTCGAGATTTAAGACAATATCACGACGTGCATTTTCTCCCAAATCAATTGGTCCTAAGTCAAAATAACTTGCATGTTCATGACTAATGGTTGTCGGATTTCCATTATCATCTGTATGGAACAGGAAAAATTCACATTCCGGTCCTACATTAAATATATATCCCATATCGGATGCTTCTTTGATAACTTTCTTCAAAATACATCTTGGATCATTCTCTAACTGAGTTCCGTCTGGTTTATATACGTCACAAATCATTCTCGCAACCTTTCCCTGATGTGGTCTGAAAGGTAATATTTCAAATGTGTCGTAATCCGGATACAGATACATGTCTGATTCTTCGATTCTTGCAAAACCTTCAATGGATGAACCATCAAACATAATTTTGTTATCCAATGCTTTTGCTAACTGGCTTTTCGTAATTGCCACATTTTTTAATGTTCCAAAAAGGTCAGTAAACTGAAGTCTTATAAATTCTATATCTTCGGTCTCTGCCATGTTCAAAATTTTCTGTTTCGTATATCCCATCTTTTACTCCTTCCAAAAATGAAAATTTTCCTATTAAATAATAACAAATCAGAATACTTACGTCAATAAAGACAGTTTGCTAAGACATTGGTTTTGCCTTACCTTTCCTTATTTATTCTATTGCAATTCATCTAATTAAATTATAAAATAATACTTGTTAATTTTTTAATAAAACATTTTGATACGAATTTTGGAGAAACTTTTATGATAAATAAATATAAGAAACAAATTGGACTGAGTATTTTTACCAGCATCATAGTCATTAGCTTTTTAATTCTTGTAATACAGGATCATAATACAAAAAACATTACTATCGAAAAAAATAGCGAAACTACCACCACTTCTCAAATAGAGACAACAACCAATATTGGCATTGAAACAACAGCTCCTACTGAGGAAACTACAAGTTTCACCCAGCAAACTTTAAAAAGAAACAGAAAAAAATTTCAGCACAAGCTTCCTTATCGAATTAAGGTAAATCGTGCAGAAAATTTTGTGATTGTATATACTTTAGATGAAAATGGAAAATACACAATACCATATAAAGTTTTTTGGTGTTCTACTGGTGCGGATATAGATTCCACACCTCTTGGTAAGTTTGAAATGACAGAACGCTATGATTGGAGAATTATGGTAGATGGTACTTATGCTCAATATGCCATCCGAATTCATGGACCAATTATGCTGCATTCTGTGCCTTACACAACCAGTGAATATGATGCTTTAGAATATTGGGAATACAATAAATTAGGCAAGCCTGCCTCTCTTGGATGCGTCAGACTTCAGGCAGGAGATATTAAATGGATTTATGACAACTGTGATAATGGAACAAAAGTGACAATATATGACAGACCTAATGAAAATCCACCAATTAAAATTCCTAAAATCAAAAAAATCAAAAAAGGGAATAAAAATAAAGGTTGGGATCCAACAGATACCCACGAAGGAAATCCATGGCATAAAGAAGCAACAAAGAAAAATATTCGTAAATAATTTATTGACATAGGAGAATTTTATGGCAAAAAAATATTATGCAGTAAAAGTAGGAATGACTACCGGCGTCTTTGAGACCTGGGAAGAATGTAAAGCCAGTGTTGACGGATATCCGGGGGCACTTTATAAAAGTTTTAAAAACATAACAGATGCCTATGCTTATCTGGGTTTGGAAGGTCAGCAGCTAAGTATTTTCAACCTTGACGCTCTCACTTCTGCTCCTTCCCCCACACCAACCATATCTATTTCAAATTCAGAGGATTTTGAGAAGCCATTATCTACCTCTACAAAAGCTGTTGCCTATGTAGATGGTAGTTTTAATGTGGAAACCAATACATTCGGCTATGGAGTTGTTTTGTTTTACAACGGAGAAGAAGTACATCTTTCAAAGGCCTATGATGATGCAGAAATGGCATCCATGCGTAATGTTGCCGGAGAAATCTATGGTTCCATGGCAGCTATGGAATATGCTGTAGAACATAATATCAAAAACCTTTCAATATATTATGATTACATGGGAATCGCAAAGTGGTGTACCGGAGAATGGAAAACAAATAAATCCGGCACCATTGCTTACAAAAAATATTACGACAAAATCAAACGGAAAGTCCATGTAACTTTTTACAAGGTAAAAGGACATTCTGGTGATAAATACAATGACTTAGCTGATAAACTTGCTAAAAAAGTCTGCGGAATTGAATAAAGAGGTGCAAAATGGGATTCTTTTATAAAGAAGAAGAGTGGGTTGAAGACAACCCTGTTGAAAAAGAAGATGAATATGTAGAGATTTTTGGCAAAAGCAAAGGACATCCAATCAGAACTTTCTTTAGATTATATAAGGGGACATATTGGAGGTTCTTTCTGGCAGGCTTTTTATTTGTACTAAAAAACAGCCCGGTATGGGTACTTCCCATTGTAACTGGAAATATTATTAATATTGCTACCAATCCGGCAGCACATTCCTCCAGTGAAATTGCAATTAACATTACTGTAATTATTTCATTAATTGCATTTAACTTCCCACTGAACTATTTGTTTAATGTCTGCCAAAGTACAGCCACACGTGCTGTTGAGGCACATCTTAGAAGTTCCTTGGTAAGAAAGCTGCAACAACTTTCTATTTCCTACCATAAAGAAAATGAATCCGGACGTCTTCAGTCCAAAATTATTCGAGATGTTGAGGCAGTCCAACAATTATCCTCACAGATATTTACGAATATGCTTACTATAATGCTGAATATTACCGTAGCACTCCTAGTTACAGTTTCCAAAAGCTTAATCGTATTTTTCTTTTTTGTAGTGACTGTTCCTATTGCAGGTGCGTTAATTGGTATTTTCAGAAAAGGTATTCGTAAAACCAATCGGGAATTTCGAAAACAAATGGAAGAGACTTCAACGAAAGTTGTGGAAATGGTAGAATTAATTCCTGTAACCCGTGCCCATGCATTAGAAAATGAAGAGATTAAAAAAATGGGTGGTTTCCTAAACGGTGTCGCCCACAAAGGTTATAAACTAGACATTATGCATGCTAATTTCGGTGCAGTAAGTTGGTGTATGTTTCAGGCATTTCAGGTAGTGTGTCTTGCCTTTACCGGTTACATGGCCTACCGGCATATTATATCTGTTGGTGAAATTGCTACATACCAAAGTTATTTTACTACCATTGTTAATCAAGTGGCTGCTATCATTATGATTCTGCCAAATATGGCAAGGGGAACAGAGTCTATTACCAGTATTGGAGAAATTCTATTATCAGATGACATAGAGCAATATACCGGAAAGAAAAAATTAGAAAAGATTACAGGGAATTTTGATTTTAAAGATGTTTCATTCCACTATGATGATTCAAAAGAAATTCTATATAAGTTTAATCTGTCAGTTAAGTCCGGCGAAACTGTCGCCTTAGTAGGTGAATCTGGTGCTGGAAAAACGACGATTCTCAATCTGTTAATCGGATTTATTAAACCAGTTGGTGGACATATTTACTTAGATGGAAATGATTTAGAAGATATTAACTTACGAAGTTATCGTGACTTTGTTGCTGTAGTTCCTCAAAATACAATTTTATTCTCTGGTTCTATTAGAGATAATATTACATATGGCATGCCAGATGTAACAGAAGAACAATTAATGAAGGCCATCAAATCTGCCAATCTACTTGATTTTATCAGCGAATTGCCCGATGGACTTGATACTATGATAGGGGAAAATGGTGGCAAGTTATCCGGCGGACAAAGACAACGTCTTGCGATTGCAAGAGCCTTGGTTCGTAACCCTAAAGTAATTATTTTTGATGAGGCTACTTCTGCTCTTGACAGTACCTCTGAAAAACAGATTCAGACTGCTATCGAAAATATGGCAAGCACGAGGACTACCTTTATTGTGGCACATAGATTGTCTACCATACGAAATGCTGATAAAATCGCTGTTATCGGAAATGGTGGCTGTACAGAGTTCGGTACATATGATGAACTTATGGAAAAACAGGGCGAGTTTTATCATATGCGAAAATTACAGACAGATTAAAAAAAGATTGTTGTATTAAAATATTGATACAACAATCTTTCTTTTGGTTATTTTAATATTTCAAGTAACTCTTCTGGCTTGTCAAGAATGGCCATAGGCTTAAAACTTTCCAACAACGCTCTATCCCGAAAGCCCCAACTGCACAATACACATTTCAAATCCGCATTCTTCGCAGTAGCATAGTCAACTTCGGAGTCTCCTACATAAATTGCCTCTTCCTTGTTACTTCCTAATAATTCCAATGCATGATTTACACTATCCGGGGCTGGCTTTTTCTGAATACCTGCTGCCTCATTTTCTCCAATTGCCACCTGAATGTAATCTTTGAAATAAATTTCATTTAATTCTATAACTGCCGGATGCGCTTTATTAGAAACAATCGCCATCTTAATTCCTTTGTTATGTAAACCTTTTAGCAATTCCATAATACCCGGATATGCTTCTGTCTTTATCTGACAATGCTTTTGATAATACTCCCTAAAGCATATAAACATCTCTTCAAACTTAGGATTTTCTTCTCCCAATGGAACCGAACGAATCATCAGTTTTCGTATACCATTTCCTACATGCTGTCTAACTAAATCAACACTATGTTTCTCTATATCATATTTTCCCTGAACATAATTTACCGCATCTGCCAAATCTTCTATGGTATTTAACAGTGTTCCGTCTAAATCAAAAATTACTGTATTATACATTGAATACCTCTTATAAATAATAAGCACTTATAACTTATAATAACCTACTTATCTTTCTTTTTATTTCTTACAGCGTTTAAAATTGTTATTACTGCTGCAAACAATACTCCTGCCACCGGCCAGATAATCCATGAATGTTCCCAATCCATAGTAAGAAAACTATATGCCAGATAAATTGCAGTAATAACAAGCCAATATACTCCGGAAAATGTATCATTTTTCTTATTGTTTATTTTCTTTTCTTCTGTATATTCGCCCTGACCCAATAATTTGTCATAACTGTCTTTTGTGATACCCGCTTTCACAAATCGATATACTCCAAATGCTATCACAACCAAAAGAACTCCTGTCATCATAATAACCAACACATCACTATCTGCACTTTCTGTACTATTTTCAATAGAAGCTAAAAGCAGTGGTATCACTGCAATAATACATAATACAACACCAATTGCTATATTTTTGGCAAATATTGGAGCATAATCTTCTGATTTCCTCTTAATTTCAGTAAACACATCTGAGTCCATTTTAATC